>NZ_JAGPXJ010000063.1:0-46037 GCF_018070605.1 Streptomyces sp. B15 | reverse complement strand
CAACAGGCTGAAGCAGTCCCGGGCAGTCGCCACCCGCTACGACAAGCGCGGATACGTCTTCCTCGGCACCGCCACAGCAGCAGCCCTGTTCATCTGGCTCCGCACATGATCGACCGGACAAGTCCTAACGGCCAGGGCCTGTTGTCGCTGTGATGGACCAGGCCGGGGCACGGACTTCTGGCTGCGATGGCGATGGCCAAGGCGTCGGTGACCAGTTGGATACGCATGTGGTCGGCCAGGGCCAAGCCCACGATCTTCCGCGAGAACACGTCGAGGACGACCGCCGGGTACAGCCAGCCCTCGTCGGCGGGCACGTAGGCGAAGTGGGCACTCCAGCGCAGGTTCGGCGCGGTCGTGGTGAAGCCCCGACCGATCAGGTCCGGCGCGGCTGTGGCCGTGCGGTCCTGGCGGGTCGGCGAGGCCCTCCCAGTGCGGCGGTGCACGCTTCAGGCCGGCGGCACGCGTCAGCCGGGCGACGTGCCTGCGGCCGATCGGCAGGTCGTCGACCTCACGCAGGTCAGCTCGGATCCGCGGAGCACTTGTCGAACAGCCGGTAGCAGGTCACCGGCCGGTCTCCCTCACGAAGAAAACCTGGCCTTGCGGAGGATCTCCTTCTCCTCGCGAAATTCCTTGACCTCGCGGCGCAACTGGGCGAGTTCCGCCTTCTCGTCGCTGGTCAGCCCGGGACGTTCCCCGGTATCCACCTGATCCTGGTGCACCCAGGTCCGGATGGTCTGCGCGGACGGCTCATACTCCTGGGCCAGCTCCTCCGGCGAGGGCCGGCGCGGACCAGGTACACGATCTGGCGACGGAATTCCGGCGGGTATGCGGGGCCGGTCCACGGCACGATGGACTCCTCCTTGCGGGGGCCGGTGTCCCCAAGCGGATGGCTGTCCACCAAACCGGAGCAATTTCGCTGGCGCGAACGGCGCTCGGCCGACGCGATGCCTGTCCACGCGGGCAGTACCGGGGCCGGGAGGCAAGGTCCCCCCAGCAGCACCGGGCCGCCGGAGGTCTCACCGCATCGTCACCAGGTATCCCGTGTGTACGCCGAGGAGGCTGGAGAGACGGTGTGGCGGCCGCCGCACCCGCCGTCTTCGCCGGTGTGGAGGCGTCTCGTATGCTGACCCCTGCCATGTCAAGGACAAGCAGGGGGCGGACATGGAGCGGGGAAAGCTCATCGCGGACCGTTACGAGCTGATCGGCCGTCTGGGCCGGGGCGGCATGGGCGAGGTGTGGGCCGCGCGGGATCGCGTGCTCCACCGTGAGGTCGCGCTCAAGCTGCTGGATCTCGACGGGGTTGCCCAGGCTGACCTGCCCCGGCGGTTCGAGCGAGAGGCGGTGGCCGCTGCCCAGATCGTCCACCCCAACGTCGCCGCCCTGTACGACCGGGGCGTCCACGATGACGTGCTGTTCCTGGTCATGGAGAAGGTGGACGGCCAGACGCTCACGGCGCGTCTCCAGGCTGAGAGTCCTTTCCCCCTGACGCGTGCCGTGGCCATCGCCAGCGGTATCTGCGCCGCGCTGGAGGCCGCCCACCGGGCCCAGGTCATCCACTACGACATCAAGCCCCACAACGTCATCCTCACCGGCGACGGGCTGGTGAAGGTCATCGACTTCGGGATCGCCGGGTTCGTCCAGGCCGCGTTCACCGTGGCGCACTCCTCCCAACTGACCCCGGCCGGAACGCCGGAGTTCGGCGCACCGGAGCAGTTCCTCATGGAACGCGGCGACGAACGCTCCGACCTGTACGCACTCGGTGGGATGCTCTTCGCGATGCTCGCCGGCCGGCCGCCCTTCACCGGGCACAACAGCATCGCGGTCGTGCGGCGCAAACTCGACGAGGAGGCCCCGCCCCTCGACGCGTTCCGCCCCGGCCTGCCGCTGGAGGTGACCGCGCTCGTCGCCGAACTACTGGAACGCGATCCCGACCGGCGCCCCCAGTCGGCACAGCAGGTCCAACAGCGGCTTCAGGCACTCCTGGCGTCGTGCGCGGCAGCGGAAGCCCCCACCGCGGCGATGCCCCCGACCCCTCCCACCCGCCTGTTGGACGACACGCAGCGCGCGCCCCGGCCGCCCTCCCCCGACTCCTGGAACCGCGCCTCCACCGACGAGACGCCGTTCACCGCGGACGCCCTGCTGCCGCGGCGGTTCACCAACGACATGGACATCGAGTTCGCCCGGATCGCCGAGGACACCCGCCTCTCCAGTGAAGCGGGCCCCAGCGACCTGGTCAGGGAACTCGCGCGCCGTGACTGTACCGGAATGGTCGTCGGCGTCTACGTGGAGCAGCCCGGTCCCCACGCCACGCCCGAGAACCCTGTCTACGTCTGCGTCCAGGTCTTCGCGTTCCCCGACTGGGCGATGGCCCGGGACGCGCACGGGTATCTGGGCGACGGGGGCGGGGCCTGGCGCCTCACCATCTGGAGCGCCCGCGACGGGGGCGGCCTCGCCCCCTGTCCCGACAAGGTCTACCGCAGCCACCGATGGCGGTACAGCTGGAGGGAAAACCGCTACCTGAGGGTGGCGGTGGCCTACCGCGCCGACCTCACCAACGACGGCTCCATCCGGCCCTGGCTGGCCGCAGCCGCCCGCAGGGCCGCGTTCTCCTCCGGGCCGCAGAACCACCACGGCACCTAGGTACTTTCGTTTGGTCATCGTGCGGCCAGATGAAGATGCCTGCGATGTGGAGTCCGGCGAGGTAGATGGTTGCGGTCTTGTCGTATCGGGTGGCGAGGCCGCGCCAGTGTTTGATGCGGTTGATGCGTCGTTCGACAGTGTTGCGCTGCTTGTAGGCCTCGCGTTCGAAGGCGGGTGGTCTGCCGCGCCTGCGGCGGGCGGCCTCGGCGTCCGGTCTGGCAACAACGGCTCAGTCCGGGCCCGGTCCGCGCTGGTGAACGTCACTTCGGCGCTCTTCGCCACGGGCATGCCCTGCGCGGACAGCAGCACCATCTGCGCCCGCCGCCAGGTCACCACCGACCCGCTGCCCTGGCGGATGATCCGCAGCAGGCGCTGCCCTTGGTCGTCATCGATCTCTCGGACGCGTACTCGCTCAGCCACCAGTACAGCTTCCTTGCCGCGCGCTGCTGGCGACGGTCATTCCGCCGGCGTGCCGATCCGCAGCCGGTTGCCGTCAGGGTCGCGCAGCTCGATCTCACGCGCCCACGGAGCGTCCTTCGTCTGCACACTGAACTCGGAGGCGATGGCCTCGACATCACGGACGCGGAGGTAGACCAACGTGTCGGGGCGGGCATCGCCCTTGTGCTCCGACAAGAACAACCGCACCCCGCCCCGGGCGACCTCGACGAACGCGGGGAGTCCCGGTTCGAAACGGTGTTCCCACTGCTTCGCGAAGCCCAGTCGCTCGTACCAGGCGACCGCCGCCGCAGCGTCCTCGACGCGAAGAATGGGAATGACTTCCTCGTCCATGGAGTCATCGTCGCAGACCGCCCAGGGCGAACGTTGCCTGATGCGGCGCTGGGCAGCGTTTGAGGAGTAGCCACCGAGCACACCAGCCACACGGTCGCGGTGGCGCCTCTGTCGTCAGGGGCAAGCTGTTCCGGCCGGGGGCTGTGCACCTATGGCTGCGGTGACCGCCGAGCAGGAGCACATCGGCGCATTTGCGGCTCGGGTGGCTAGCGGCCCAACCATCGGCGCAGGCGGCGCCTGCCTGGTCGGCGGGGTCGCCGCGTACGGGCCGCGCTCGTGCCCGCTGCGGGGCGGCCGGTCCACCGTGGGTCGTCGGAGACGACCGGTGGCCCATGGGGTGCGGGGGACCTGGAGCCAGTCGGCGCACGTCTCGCCGACGAGGTGACGGATCTGCCTGGGGTCGTGCCGGGATCCTGACGGGGTGCTGGCGGGGGCTCCCCTTCGGCTTCAAGCGCCGGCGGAACTGCCGTGCCCGCTGCGCACGCGCCCATACGCGCTATGCGCACCCAAGCCCGGCAACCAGCCCGGGAAGGACCTCACGCCGGATCCGGCAGCCCCATCAGCGCGAGCTTGGCAGGGTCGACCACGATCAGGATGTCGGCGATCCGTCCGTGGGCGACGGTGAACACGACGATCGAGAGAGGAGTGCCGTCCGCGCGCCAGGAGACGATCCCCGGTAGGCCGTTGACGAGCGCCGCCCGCCCTTGCGCGGCTGTGCCGGCGGACAGTTGCGCGCCGGCTGCGACGTTGGTGGCGCCGAGGGTGACGACGACGCCGGACGGCGTGTCGACGGTCAGTTTCACCTCGGGGTCGAGTACTCGCAGCAACCCCTCGAAGTAGCCGCCGCGAGCCGCCGCAAGGAAGGCCTGGACCACCTCTCGCTGCTCCCGTCCGACACCGGCCGGTCGCTCAGTCGCCTGCACCTTCCTGCGGGCGCGGCTGGCGAGCATCTTGGTGGCGGCGGTGGACCTGCCCAGGATCTGCCCTATTTCGTCGAACGGTACCGCGAACAGATCGTGCAGCACGAATGCCAGCCGTTCGCTCGGCCCGAGCGACTCCAGGACTACCAGCAGTGCGAGTCCGACCGAGTCGGCGAGCACTGCGTCGTCCTCGGGAACAGGACCGTCGTCGAGCGTCACCACGAGCTCGGACCCGCGGTCGTCGTAGGACGCCTCCGGGCGGGCCTGGCGCGCTCGCAGGAGATCGAGGCTGATCCGGCCGACCACCGTGGTCAGCCAGCCGCCGAGATTGTGGATGGTCGCCGCGTCGTGGCGGGAGAGGCGCAGCCAGGCCTCCTGGACCACGTCCTCGGCGTCGGCGTGCGGTCCGAGCATGCGGTGGGCGACCGCACGCAGCCGGTCGCGGTGGGCCTCGAACGCCTTGGCCGTCGGGTCGGCCGGACTGGTGTCGGACATGTTGTTACCTTCCTCGGCTCTGCTCCGTCATGGGTGATGACGGACCCGAAGGGGCTCAGGTAACCGATGAAGGAGCAACACCGATGGAAGCACGTATGAACGGCCGGGCGAATCCCGACGTGACCACAGCGATCCAGCACCTCTACAAGGCGATTCACGCCGGGGGCGTCGATGGGCGCCTGCTGTCGCTGGTCCATCTGCGTACCAGCCAGATCAACGGCTGCAGCCCGTGCGTTTTCGCCTCGATCGAGTCGGCGCACAAGGCTGGTGAGACGGCTGAGCGGCTGCACAACGTGGTCGCGTGGCGCGAGACGCCCTTCTACACCGAGGAGGAGCGGGCGGCCCTCGCCCTGACCGAGGCCGCCACCCGGCTCCAGGACGGCGCACCGGGCGTGGCAGCGCACGCGACACCCGCGCCCCGCGCTACCGGTCGTGTTCCGACGCGGTGTGGATCACGTCGTCCAGCACCCCGCGGGAGGTGGCCAGCTCGTTGATCATGCGGTCGATGCGATCCCGCTCGGCGGTGAGTTCGGCGATCAGCTCGGGTGTGGCCTCTTCCGAGGGGCCGCCGTCCGCGTCTCGCATGCACGGAAGCAGCCGCGCGATCTTCTTGCTGTGCAGCCCGGCGGCGAACAGTTCCTGGATACGAATGACCCGGTCCACACTCTGCTCCGGGTAGTCACGGTGTCCGCCGGGGGTGCGGTCGGGCGACAGCAGGCCCTGTTGCTCGTAGTACCGCAGGGATCGCTCGCTGACTCCCGTGCGCCGCGCAAGCTCACCAATGCGCATCTCGACCTCGCTCTCGGATGCCGACCCGGTGGTTGAATCTGACATTGATGTTAACTTCTACCGTGTCGGCATGACGAACACCATGGAGAACGAGCTCTTCGACTACAGCCCCATCACCGAGCGCCCGCCGATCAGTTGGCCCGGCGGTGCCAGAGTCGCCGCCTACATCGGGCTCAACATCGAGCACTTCCTGCTCGACCGCCCCTCCACCAGCCTCTGGCCCGGCACGGCGGACCTGGTCCCCGACGCGCTCAACTACGGCTGGCGCGACTACGGTGTCCGCGTCGGCATCTGGCGCACTATCGAGAGCTTGGACCGGCACGGCATCCGGGCCAGCGCATTGCTGAACTCCGCCGTCGCCGACCACTATCCCCAGATCATCGAGGCCGGGCGGGTCCGCAACTGGGCCTGGCTCGCCCACGGGCGTACCAACTCGATCCTGCAGACCGGTATGGGCCGCGACGAGGAACGCCGCTTCCTCTCCGACATCGTCGACACCATCGCCACCGCCACCGGTCAGCGACCGCGCGGCTGGATGGGGCCGGGGCTGACCGAGACATTCCACACCCCGAGCCTGCTGGCCGAGTTGGGCCTGAGTTACCTGCTCGACTGGACCAACGACGATCAGCCTTACCGACTGAATGTCCCCGGCATGCTCAGCGTTCCGTACTCGGTCGAGCTCAACGACCTGCTGCTGTTCGGCAAGGGCGTCACCGGGCCGGAGTTCGTACAGATCGTCAAGGACCAGTACGAGCAACTGCACGCCGACTCCGCACACAGCGGCCGGGTCATGGCGCTGGCCCTGCACCCGTTCGTCATCGGCCAGCCGTTCCGACACAAGTACCTCGACGAGGCGCTGGAATATCTCGCCGCCCAACCCGATATCTGGCTGACGACCAGCGACGAGATCGCAGAGCATTACCAGCGCACAGTCAGCGACAGCGCATAAGGCCTCTCCTCACGGTGGAGGCCGAGTTCGAGCCCGAGCAGACCGGGGGCACGTCCGTGTCCGGGCGCGGCTCGCCCACCTCCGCATCCCTCACAGATCCACGAGGCGGGGTGCTTCCCAGCGTGCGAAGGCGGCCACGAACGCCTGCTCGGGCCGCGGGGCGCGGGAACGGCGGCGAGCGCGAGGCCCTGCTTCCACACCCCGCCGGGGAGGCGGTCGGCCGCGAGGCGGTCGGCGGGGAGTCGGAGCCGGTCTGTGTGCTCAGGTGGGCTGACGGAGTGCACTGACCAGTGCGCGCGGGTCGTCGGCGTGGAAGCGGATGGTGTGGGCCTCTTCCGTTGCACCGAGCGGGCGGGTGAAGGGGAGGGGCCGGCTCAGTTCCACGGTCACCGAGGTCTGGCTGCCCACGAGAAGGTCGAGAACGCCGTCCTCGGAGAGGGTGATCAGGCCGCCCCCGGGATATCGCCGGTCGACCCGGACCGAGGCGACCGCGTCCGGCGGCACGGCGAGGTCGAAGAGGGCTCCGTAGCGGATCCGCAGAGCGCCGTCGGGGCGCACGACGTGCGGTCGGGTGACGCAGGCGGCGTGCAGGGCCAGCACGAGGACGACTCCGTACAGATCGAGTACCAGGATCACCCGGTGGACCGCAGGCCATGGGATGAGGAAGGCCAGGCCCACCGTTTCGATGACCATGACGAAGAGCAGCCCGTACATCATCGCGGTCTGGGGCCCGGTGTACGCGGCAGCGAGGTCCCCGGGGCGCACCCCGTGGGTGCCGCGCCGGACCCACCGCCCCAGGGAGGCGAGGGCGCGCAGCTCGTGGAGGAGCAGGCGGCGGACCGTTACCGGCACCGCCTCCTGTACGGCAGCTCGCCGTGCCGCCCGGCGGTCCGCGCCGCGGGCGCGCGCGGCGACATACAGCGAGCGCAGCACCCATGCTTCCAGCAGCAGCACCGCGCCCGCCAGCGCCTCGGCGCCCGCCAGTGCCCACCCGGGCGGCCGGGCCCCGGCCACCAGGAAGGCCGCCAGGGCCAGTTCGCCCGGCAGTACGGCGGCGACCGCGACCCGCGCCGCCCGTATCCCTCTTGGCCGGCCGCTCATCCCCTGCCCCTCTCCATGAACGCGTCCATCAGCCGGCCCACGACTTCCGCCTGCGCAGGGGCGTACTCGGCGAGCAGTGCTTCCTTGAACCCGGTCACGACCACCCCGTCCTCGGGGATCGCGGCGAACAGCTCCTCGGGGACGGCTGCCATCAGGTCCGCTGCCAGGGGTGCGATCCGCGGATCGTCGGCGGGGGCTTCGGCGAGCGCGTCGAGGCGCTCATACAGTTCGACGACCGCCGGATCGGCGACCAGTGTTCCGAGCAGCGTGAAGATCTCTTGGCTGCCGGAGTTGGTGGCGTCCATCAGCGTGAGGTAGTCGCGGTCCTTGGCCGCGCTCGGCGAGTCCGTCCTGGGGGCCTGTGCCAGCAGTGCGGCGAGGGCGGGTGAGACGGGGGCGGTCGCGTCGGGCCGCTCGGAGAGCAGGGCGCCGAGCCGACAGCGGCGCTCCCGGATGTCGGCTTCCTGGCGGGCCAGATCGGCGTCGAGTTCCTCCAACACCTCGGCCAGTTCGCGCCCGGCATCCTCGGCGAGGACGTCGCGCACTTCATCGAGGCTGAGGCCGAGTTCGGTGAGCCGGCGAACCCGGGCGAGCAGTACAGCGTCGCGGATGCTGTAGGCGCGGTAGCCGTTGGGGCGCCGCTCCGGTTCCGGAAGCAGCCCGACATGGTGGTAGTGCCGGATCGCCCGGGTGGTGAGCCCCACGAGCGCGGCGATCTCTCCGATTCGCATGCCGCCAGTAGAAACCCTGCCGTTGCGTCAAGGTCAAGCGCTGAAAGTATCGTCGGGCGCAAAGCGCTTCACACGCGTCCACGTACCGGAGCGGTACGCCTTCGCCAGCGGGACAGCAGGACCGGCCTCAACGAGGAATACGCGACCCCTCATCATGCGAGCCCACCAGTCGAGGCCGGATGAGGCGCGCGTCGCTCTTACCCACCCGCCCGGACCGCATTCGTGCTCAAGTGCCGTCGGTGATCGCCTGCCTGCGAGCCCTTGCGAAGTCGAGAGCGGTACTCGCCCGGGGGCATGCCTCGGGCACGTCGGAAGGCACGGCTGAACGCGTGCGGCGAGGCGTAGCCGACCGCTCCGGAGATCGACTCGACCGGCTCGTCGGTGTCGCGGAGCCGGACGGACGCCAGGTCGATGCGCCACTGCGTCACGTATGCGCCCGGAGTCTGTCCGAGCGCGGACCGGAAGTGCCTGGACAGCGTCGTCCGGGAGACCGCCGTCGCGGCCGCCAGCGACTCGGTGGTCCAGGGGCGTTCCGGCCGGGCGTGGACACATGCCAGGGCGTCGCGCACGACCGGATCACGCATCGCGCCCAGCCATGAGCCGGACTGCTCCTCCGGGTGGCGGGTCAGCCAGACGCGTACGAACTGGATGAGCAGAAGGTCGACGATGCTGTTGACGGCGGCGGTGGTGCCGATCTGCGGCTGCGCGAGCTCCGCCGTGAGAAGCTCGACGGTCTTTCTGAGCTGTGGGTTCTCCCGGCTTGTGACGTGCATCGGCCGGACGAGGGAGGTGAGCACCGGCGTGCTCACCTCCGGGTCCTGCTCGTAGCGCAGGACGAGCACTTCCGTCTGCGCCGGCGTCGAGCCCAGGTGCAGGGCGCTGCCGTCGGTGAGGGCCTGGTCCGTCGCCTTCCGGTCGCAGGGACCCATCGTCATACCGGACCCGCCGGCTATCCCGTGGGCGGTGCCCGGCGACAGCAGGACGGCGTCTCCTGCCTGCACCTCCAGGGGGCTCGCGCCCGGGACATGGAGCCACATCGTGCCGCGGGAAACCACGTGCAGGGCCGCTCCCGGGTAGGGGTCCAGCCACAGGCCCCAGGTTCCTCCGGCCTTGAGTACGACCCCGAGCGCCCCTCGCGCACCCGATACACGCAAGGCTTCCGCGAGTACGTCCATTTCTTCCATTCTCGTCGACGGACGGCTTACGTCAGACCACGTCAAGAACGATCTTTCCGTGCACCTTCCGCGCGAACAGTGCCTGGACGGCCTCGTCCACCTCCTGCCAGTCGCCTCGCAGTCCGACCGGTGCCGAGAGCCTCCCGGCGGCCATGAGGCCCAGCAGGTCCGTCAGCTCCCCGCTGGTCGGCGTCATGTCGCCGTAGGTGGCGATGCCGCGGGGTTCGCCGAAGCCGAACAAGGTCCCTGACGGGAATGTGGTGTCCTGCCCCGAGGAGTAACCGACCAGGTGGATGGTGCCGCCTTCGGCGAGGGAACTCCACGCCTGGGCAATCAGCGGCCCACCGACCGTGTCCAGGACGAGGTCGAACCGGTCCTCGGTCCCGGCCAGGTCGGTCAGGACCTTGTCGGCCCCCAGTTCGCGGAGTCCGGCGGCCCGGTCCGGCGAACCCACGAGTGCCGTCACCCGGGCGCCCGCCAGCGCCGCCAACTGGACGGCGAAGTGCCCCACGCCCCCGCTGGCGCCGGTGACCAGCACGTCGCGCGCCAGCAGGGAACGCTTGCGCAGTACCCGCAGAGCGGTGACTCCCGCGATCCCCAGCGCGGCACCGTCGGCCAGTTCCACGCCCTCGGGGACGGTGCCGAGCGAGGCGGGGCTGACTGCCACCCGCTCCGCCCACGCGTGGGAAGACATCCCCAGCGCGACGCGCGTACCTTCGGATGGCCCTGAGCCGTCGGATGCGGCGCGCACCACGACGCCGGCCGCGTCGTGACCGTGCACCACGCCGGCCGGCCACTGGTGCACGTAATTCAGCTCTCCGAAGTTGAGACCGATGTGCCGTATCTCGACCAGCGCCTCGTCGCTGGACGGTACGGGCTCATCGACATCGGCGAACCGGACGGGCCCGGCCTCGCCGTGCTCGACCACAAGGGCGCGCATGGGTGTGCTTCCTTCTCTCGTGGATGCGCCTGAACACTCGGCGCGGCAGTGGACGGAGTGCGCGAATGCCGCGCTGCCGCCTTCTGGAAACCCTACGCAGGACCAGCACAGCGACCAGTCCCGTGAGAGCCGATCAGTTGACGATCTGTATCAGTGGTCAACGGCACCCCCAAGGGGCGTCGCGGGGTGCGGGGCTGTGAGTCGGTTCGCGGTCACGAACAGGCGGGTCTTCACCGGACGTGCTCGGTGGATGCCTCGGCGGTCGTCGTCGGTGGTGGGACGATCGCCGAGGTCGGCCCAGGACGAGCTGCGCGGCCCAGCGCTACCGTCCCGGCGTCCCTCCCGCCTCCTCACATGCGCGCAGATCCCCGTGGAGACGGGCGAACACCGCGCACACCACAGGCATGATCACCGGAGGCAGCAGAAGAAGGGCCACGGCGCTCGGCAGGATCTTCACCAGCACGCCGGTGATCCATACGTTGTCGCCGCTGAGCCACAGCATGCCGAGTCCGGCGAAGTGCGCGAGCGGGGCCGCCGCGTACCGGCCCACCCAGAAGACGAGCACGGCGGCCGCAGTGACCACCGTACCCACCCCGAGGGTGCGCCACCGCGCGCGGCGGGTCAGCACCCAGGAGCGGTACAGCGCCACGAAGGGAGAACGGCGCTCGACCACCGTCTCGGCGGTCGCCCCCGACAGGCGGAAGTACGCCAGCGGGCCGAGACAGCAGACGGCGATCGGCAGTACCCATCCCACCAGCGTGTACTGCGGGGTCGCGGTTCCGTGCAGGGGCGTGGGCTCGACACCGGGCACCCTGCCCCTGTCGACGAGGTCCCACAGCACCAGGCCTGCCATCGCCATGGCGCCCACGACCAGCCCGGCCAACGCGTTGACCATGAGGGCGGCGGGCAAGCGTCGGCGGGTGCGCCGCCACAACTCGCGAACGGTGAGCGGGCCGCCGCCGCGCCTGGCGTGGGAGTCGGCGACGGCGTACGCGGCGTGCAGGACGGAGACGACAAGAAGAGCGAGGACGAGCAGCAGCAGCGACACCACCGCACCGGCCCGTTGCAACGGCGGCATGCTGCCGTCGGCATAGGCCACATAGGAATCCTCGTTGGCGATGTTGCGGTCCGCGTAGTCCCGCACGCCCTCGAAGGTCTCCCAGGTCGCCGCGAATCCTCCGGCGACGATCGCGCAGCCGAGCACGGCGGTCAGGGCGGACACGCGGAGGGTGAAGCCGTACAGGGCGCGGCGATGGCGCCGGAGGACGTCGAGCGCACCGCCGGTGCTGCCGCTCGACTGCTCAGCCGGATCGTGACGGACGTCGTCGGCCGCCCGATCGGTCGACTGGTTCTCGTGGTCTGCCATGACTGGGCCTGACTTCCGTGCGGTTCTGTGGGAGAGCGACAGCGGCCAGGACGCAGCGCGGGGCGTGAGCGGCTGAACTCTTCGTTGCCGTTGGGCTGGCAAAGGTGCTCGCATCGCGAGCTGCACTGACGCGGGCTGTACGCGGTCTGCTCAGCGGCGGGCGGGGCGGGCGCAGCGCACCTGCCCCGATGCGAGCGCGTCCCGGGGCAGGGACAGGCCGAAGGCTTGTTCCAGTCCGGCGAAGAACAGCGGGATGCCGTCCGCCCAGTCGGTTTTCTCTTCCGCGCGGCGGATGTGCGGGTTGAGGAAGGCCAGCGGCGCGTTCGGCGCGAACGGTGTCTCGCCCGGCGTGTACCAGATGAGCTCGTACATGTCGCGCTGCGTCTCAGCGCTGTCCTCGATCGGGAAGGGGTTCTGGTACACCCCGTCCTTGCTGTAGCTGAAGTCGTAGATGGCCTTGGCCATGGTTGCGGTCAGCGTGATCTGCTCCGGGGGAGGCGGGACGAGGAAGCGGGAGAAGTCGTCGTCGAAGTCGTGGTAGCCCAGCCACGTCCACCCGGCTGCTTCCCCGAAGACGAGCACACGAAGAAGGTCGTCGCCGCCCTCCCGCGCGTCCCGCTCCCGCACCTGATGCAGCAGCAGCCCGTCGCTGATGTCTTGAGCGTCGGCCCCGTAGGCGAGGGCGACCTCTTCGGGAGACGGGCCCTTGATGAACTCGAGGACCGTGAAGGGCTCTTGTTCCCTCCAGCTGTCGGCGATCCACGCTATGCCGTCGCCGACCGGGGGCCGGCGGGCGAGGAACTCCTCGAACGCGGCCGCCTGCTTCGGGTCCATGTGGCCCTGGCGGCCGGTACGCGCGTTGTCCTCCAGCCAGTCGAGCTCGTCCACGGAACGCAGCTCGGCCACGACCGCCCGGTCCCGTGCGAACGTCATCCGCACTCCGTCGGCGTGCACATATCTGATGTAGGGACCCCGTTGCTCCGGGCCGACCGGACGCTCCCGAACCATTCGCGGCCGGGGTCTCGGACCGCCGTGGACCGGTTGCGCAAAGTGCTCCAGCTCCGCCAGTTCGGCAGCCGGGAGGAGCGCGCCCAGCGGCTCGCCGCCGTCGGTGACGGACACCCGCTCGCCGGTCTCCTCGACACGGCCGATCGAGTGCTCGAAGGCCGCCACGAACTCGCACAGTTCAACGCTGTCCATACGTCCGCACACTACCGGCACGCCCTGGGACCGTAGTCGGCGCCGGAACGGCGCCTGACCCATTCACGCACCGAGCCGGTGGGATCCCTCGCCGGGCCGGCCTCGGCGCGAGTTCCGCAAAGGACGGCCCCTGGAACCAGAGAGCCGGTACCCACCACGCCGAGAGCCCGCCGAGTTCGCCGGCGAGAAAGACACGCCGGCCGCCCGGGGCCGGTGCGGTGGCCGGCGCTCGGATCGAGCTTGTTGCGCACAACACGGTGGACCTGCCGGCATCCTTACCCGCGCCCCTTCGAGGAGCTGGTGAATCGGTGGAGACGCGGTCGATCGAGCCGCATCGAACCCCTGCAGGATCAGGCGGCATCGGGGGCGGGCTCGGGCTCGGATTCCGCGGTCGGGCCGTGCGAACTGATCTGCTTTCCTACTGTCAGACAGGTGACGTCCGCTGCGGCGCTACGCACGGAAGGATTCCGGAAATGGTGAGAACGGTGGCAGTCCTGTCCGACATCCACGGGATGCTCGGGCCGCTCGATCAGGTGCTCGGAGAGCCTGCGGTGGTCTCTGCGGATCTCATCCTCGTGACGGGCGACCACGTCTGGGGGCCGGAGCCGGCCGAGGTGTTGGACCGACTGGTGAGCCTTGGCGACCGAGCGGTCCTACTACGTGGCAACGCCGACCGCGAGCTGCTGCAGATGTCACGTGGTGTCGATGTGGGCCTGGGCGACGACCCCGTGTCGGTCTGGGGAGCAGAGCAGCTGCGCCCCGACCACCAGCAGCTCCTGGACGTCATGCCGGAGCAGGTGACCATGGAGATCGACGGCTTCGGCCCCGTCCTGTTCTGTCACGCGACGCCCCGCGACGACCAGGAGGTCGTGCTCGTCGACAGTCGCATCGAGCGGTGGAAGGAGGTCTTCGAGGACGTTCCACCGTCCGTCTCCACCGTCGTCTGCGGCCACACCCATATGCCGTTCACGCGGCTGGCGGCCGGGCGGACCGTCGTCAACCCGGGCAGCGTCGGCCTCCCGTACGGTCGGGCGGGCGCCCACTGGGCTCTGCTGCACGACGGCGCCATCACACTGCGCCACACTTCGCTGGACAGGGAGAAGCTGATCCTGGAGACGGCACGGCGCTCCGACTTGCCGGGAGTCGAGCAGTGGCTCGACGATTACGTCCGGACGCCGGCAGATGACGTCGAGGCACTGATGACGTTCGGACCGCGCGATGGCCGGCCGCGAGCCGATACCGAGTCGGAAGCAGCACATTGAGCCTTCGCCAACCTCTGGTCGCGGGGCCGGGGCGGGCGGTGTCGATCGATGACCTGAAACGGTCAGGATGGGCCGGCTCACAGGGTGAACGGCGCGGATACCGGTTGCTACGCAGCTGACGGGCTCCGACTCAACGAACACGGCTCCCCGGCGTGTAACCGAACGCCGCCTTGAACGCAGTGATGAACGCGCTGGCCGACGACCAACCACACCGGTGCGCAACCGTTGTGACGGGAAGCCCGTCAGCCAGCAGCGTCAGCGCGTGGTGCAAGCGCAGTCGCACTCGCCACTGCGAGAAGCTCATCCCGACATCGGCCTTGAACAGACGCGAGAGCGTGCGTTCACTTGCCCCCACGGCCCGGCCCAACTCCGCGAGGGTGCGGGGCTCCGCCGGGTCGGCGAGGAAGAGGCCGGCGACGTCGCGGAGTACTGGTGCCGTTGGTGCGGGCAGGAAGCCGGGCAACGGCTCCGCGACGGCCAACTGGTCCCGCAGCACCGCACGCATCCTTCGACGCTCCGGCTGCTCGGCGTTCTCGTCACCGGCGCATTCCTTGATCAGTTCCCGCAGCAAAGGTGTCACTCGCAGGACTTCTGGCCGGCCCGTACCGAGCGCACCGGTGCAGGTACGCATCCCGCGCATCCCGACCAGACGGAGCTCGACCGACCCGTGAGCAGTGTGCTCGTGTTCCACGCCGGCAGGCACCCAGATCGCACGATCCGGGGGAGCGATCCACGAGCCCGACGGGGTCCGGATCGCCAGGATGCCTCGGCTCGAGTAGACCACCTGGTGTTCCTCATGCCGATGTGCAGCGATGCACGAACCGGGGGTCAGGACTTGTGACCTGGTGGGTGCAACTCGTTGATGAATCACCGCTGTCATGAGACACCGCCGCGCTGCTCGATCCGGACCTCCGCCCGGACCACTGCCCGGGGTCGCGGACCGACTCGATCAGTAGTGGCCGGTTGGAGGCATTACCCGGCAGATTATCGATACTCGCCGCCAGCTGACAGCCTCAAGGATGATCCGCATGCAACGGAACATCATCATCCTGCTGTGCATCGGGCACGCCTGCGTCGACGTCTACCAGGGCTCAGTTGCGGCCCTGGTTCCACTGTTCATCGCCGAGCGACACTACGAATACGCGGCCGCATCAGGCATCGTCACCGCCGCCTCGCTCCTGTCCTCAGTGACTCAGCCGGCCTTCGGCGCGCTGAGTGACCGGAGGCGGATGCCGTGGCTGCTGCCGGTGAGCACCGCAGTCAGTGGGGTCGGGATCGCCGTCAGCGGGATCGTGGGCGAGTACGGTCTGACCCTGGTCTTCATCGCTCTCGCCGGGATCGCGATCGCCGCCTACCACCCCGTCTCCGCGCAGTTGGCCCGGACGGCGAGTGCCGGAAGTCACCGTGCGATGAGCTGGTTCTCGCTGGGTGGGAACCTTGGCTTCGCGGCAGCCCCACTGATGGTGGCAGCAGTGGCGGCGTCGGGCGGGCTACGGTTCACACCCCTGCTGCTCGCACCGGCAGCCATCGGCGTGCTGACATGCGTGCCTGTGATCCGCCACCTCGGCAGGACTTCTCGGCCGGCTTCCCGGAACGAGACATCACCCCGGACGCAGCGCCAGGACTGGCCCTCTTTCGGACGACTGACGGTGGCGGTGGCCTGCCGCTCCATCGTGTTCGTCGGTCTGAGCACGTTCGTCGCCCTCTACGCGCAGCAGAAGGTCACCGGAAGTGCTGCCGGTTCGGCAGCCGTCTTCGCGCTCTACGCCGGTGGCGCGGTCGGCACTCTCCTCGGAGGGAAGCTTGCCGGACGCTGGGACCGCATCGTTGTGACCAGATGGTCCTACATCGGTGCCGCAGCGTCGGTCGGCCTGCTCCTCCTGGCTCCCGGCGGGCTGATCTACCCCTTCATCGTGCTGACCGCCGTCGGGCTCTACGTTCCGTTCTCCCTGCAGGTCACTCTGGCCCAGGACTATCTGCCCCGGAACGCTGGTACGGCCAGCGGCGTCACTCTCGGACTCGCCATATCCGTGGGCGGCGTCTTCACACCGCTGCTGGGCCTGCTCGCCGACCACACAACGCTGCACACGGCACTTCTGCCGCTCGCCGCGATGCCGCTGTTGGCATGGCTGGCCCTTCGAGGCCTTCCTGAACCCGAGGCTTCCGGAGCAGCGCGGGCGAGCAACGAACGCAGCCCTGGGGGACAACGCAGCCCTGGGGGACAACGAACGGCAAAGGCCCTCCCTGGCCCCGTGCCCACCGACCGCACCCTGCCTACCAACGGAGCTGCTGCCAGCAACGGAGACTCATCCGCTCATCACTGATGTACGCGCCCGCGAGGTTCTGCGGGTATGAGCCTGCGCACCGACGCGAGATGACGGCAACGACCCGGTCGGCCCCGGGCTCCAGGCCTCGGACACGTACCACATCCCCACGCTTCCTGTTAGGCCATGGGGATGTGCTGTCGCCGGCGTCGGGTGTGGTCTCGGCAAGGACTGTGACTGTGGGGCTCTTGTTTGCGGCGTAGGTGAGCTGGAGTCCGAGCCGGCTGTAGGGCTCGGCTTCGTCCTGTGGCTCGGCCTGCCTGCTGGACTGCGGCGGCGGCATCGCCGACCGGGCGGACGACCTTCGCGACGGCTTCCCCGGGGGCGCTGGTCCGTCGGCTTGTGTCCGAGCCGGGGAGAGCATGGTCTGTGCCTGTGAGTGCCGGGCTTTGGACTCACTGAACCACCGGGAGACGGTCCGGGGGCCATGAGGTCGATGCCGAAGGTGTCGTCGTCGATGAGTGGGGTGTGGGCGATCTCTTTCGAGTGAACCACTTGTCCTGGGTGTTCCAGCGCATCTTGGTCGTGCAGCAGAGGCTGACACCGCAGATGCCGAGCAGCGCCTCGAGTTTCTTCTTGCGTGGTGCTCATCCGTGGAGCAGGCACGGCCCGTCCCCTGGCCGGTGCCACCCGGACCCGGCCGTCGCTCGCCGTGGCGTACGTGATCGTCGACCTGAACGAGTGAATGCGAAAAGTCCCGGCGACGGGCTGAGGTCAATGCAGGAGGCCGCTGGAAGGGCGCGGGACCCGGGCCTGGGCAAGGTCTTCCACCGCTCCACGCTGAACAGCGAGGAGACCGGCTGGCCGTGCAACAAGACCGGCGCCACCCGCCTCGGCTTCCCGGGCGGTCGACCTTTCAGGTGAATGTTCGATCCGATCGCCATCGCAGCTCCGTCCGGAGCCCATCAGTCGGCCACACTCCATGTCGGTAGGCCGCCCGTTCCGCAGACTTCCCCACCATCCCGAACCATGCTGAGAGGAATGCGCCCCGTGATGCCACTGTTGATGCTCTTGGGGGCAGTGGGCGGAGCCGCATTGCGTTTCGGCCTCGAAAAGGGGCTCTTCAAGGTGTGGCCCGGCGAACCCGTTCCGTGGGCCGCCTTTGCGGTCAATTGCAGCGGTTGTATCGCGCTGGGCGTCTTCTTGGGGAACGTAGTCGCCGGCGACCTGCCCAGTCAGATGCTCGTGCTCTTGGGCGGAGCCATTACAACGTTCAGCATCTTCGGGCACGAGCTCCTCAAATTGACGCAGGGCGGGCTGTACGGGACCGGGCTGCGAGTGTTCACCGGTTGGGTGATTGGTGCAGGGGCAGCCGTCGTGGGGGTGTTCGTGGGAATGCACGGAGCTTAGGCCGCCCCTGTCCGATCAGCTTGCGGAGCCGCCTGGAGCAGCACCGGCCTGCGGCGAGTCCGGGGAAGACCCGCCGCCACGGATTGCGCCCGCCATCACCGGACTCCTAACCGGCAGCCTCACGCGGGCTGCTGCGCTGTTTCTGCCCGCACAGGTCGAGTCGCGGTCGCCGCAGCGCGGATTTACTGTGGCGACGCGGTTGACGCGAGAAGGGCGGCGGGAAAGCAGGCCCGTGCCTCCCGTATCCGCCGCATCACGGCGCGGGCAGCTGTGCCAGGACGCGACCGGACGAGTGTGGGAGGAACACATGGCCGTCGAAATCCAGCCCCTGCTGAAGTCCTCTCGGCTGAAGCGCCGTGGAGGCTTGTGGGGTGAATGTCTGGCGGAGTTCCTGGGAACGTTCGTCCTCGTCTCCTTCGGCTGCGGCGTGGTGGCGATGGCGGTCGCGGCGCTGCCGGGATCAGGGCGTACCTCGGGGCCCACGACGTTCTTTCTCGGTGCCGGGGACTGGCTGCTGATCACATGGGGCTGGGGAATGGCCGTGGCCCTAGGTATCTACGTGGCCGGCGGCGTCAGCGGGGCCCACATCAATCCGGCGGTGACGCTGGGTTTCGCTGTTCGGCGTAAATTCCCCTGGGCCAAGGTCGTCCCCTACTGGGCGTCGCAGGTGCTCGGCGCCTTGGCCGGGGCGGCGCTGGTCTACGCGGTGTACCACGACGCCATCGACACCTTCGATGCCGCCATGAAGGGCCCCAAGACGGGCGGGCACACACTCGCGTCGTTCTCCATCTTCGGCACGTTCCCGGCGCCGTACTTCAATGGCGGGATCTGGGGGCCTCTGATCGACCAGGCCGTCGGCACCGCCTTCCTGGTCATGCTGGTGGTGGCGATCATCGACCTGCGCAACACGGCCGTGAAGGCGAATCTCGGCCCGCTGATGATCGGGTTCGTGGTGGCTGCCATCGGCATGTCCTTCGGGGCCAACGCGGGATACGCCATCAACCCGGCCCGCGACTTCGGCCCGCGCTTGTTCACCTGGATGGCGGGTTGGAAGGATCTGGCATTTCCGGGCAGCATGCCCGGTTCGTTCAGCGGCTACTGGTGGATTCCGATCGTCGGGCCGCTGGTCGGAGGGGTGATCGGGGTACTGGTGTACGACCTGCTCATCGGGGACGTCTTGCACCTCCGCGCCCAACGGGCCGAGCCGCCTGAGCCCGGCCGGACGCGGCCCACCACCTCCGACGAAGGGTAGCCCTGTGCTGTGACCGGCATGGTTCGCCGGAGTGATGGGCGGGGGAGTGGCGCTGATCGAGAGGCGTTTCGCGCAGGGTGACCTCGGTAGTGGTCACGGCCGGCGCTTCGCCGAGGCCGAAGGGCTGCCGGAGCAGCCGGCGGACTGCAGCGCCTGTCGCACGATTGCCTCGGCACTGCTGCTGTGCTCCTGCACGCGGGTGCCGCACTTCGCCGACGTGATGCCGATGCACACGACACCCCCACGCACCGCACGGGCTGGAGCTACCGCCGAGCCCCGTCTGGAGCAACCCGCCGAGCGTGGGCGCGGCACTGCTGGCGGCGCGCTGCCTCCGCAGCTGCTTTACTGCGGATGAGGGCTGGGTCGTGCCGTGGGTCAATGGGACGGCCACAGCGGAACAGGGGGTTCTCGCCGTGCGGGGCGGCCGGGATGGCTGGTCATCTCGATTGGGTTTCGAATCGGGCTCCGGCGTGCAACCTCTCCGTCGCCGTACCACATGCTGTCTACGGAAGTCATCTCTCCGTTTCTTCGGTGTGGCTGGTTATCATCGTCATCCCCCACGCCCTGCCGAAGCCGAAACCGGACTTCCCCCGGTCCGCACCCCAGGACTGCGTCCGGTCTCGGCTGTTGAGCCGTACCCGCTGTTTCACCGTTCCCGAGGACTGATGGCTCCCATAGAACCCGAAGGCCCGCGAGGGCGGTCGACGACTCGTCGGCGCCGTACCGTGCGCCTGCGCACACTGCTCATCTGGCTGGCAATCGTCCCCATTCTGGCCATGAGTGCCCAAGTCTTCCTGACCGCACAGCCGTTGCTGGAGGAGTCGGACCATCTGCGCACCGACGTGGCGGTCGGTGAGCGGGTCGGCGTACCCCTGTCCAGGCTGATGGTCGAAGTGCAGGCCGAACGGACCGCGACCGCCGCACGGTTGGCGGGCGGCTCCGTGTCCAAGGACGAGCTGCGCGACCATCGCGCGGCCACGGACCGGGCCGTGGACGAACTGCTCCGATCGGCGGACGGAGTCCCGGCGGAGCGGCGCGAGGACCAGAGCCTCCTCGCGAAGCTGAAGCGCGATCTCGCGAACCTGGCCGCGTACCGCGAGCGCGCGGACGCCCGCAGCGGAGGCGCGGAACGGACGATCGGCTACTACTCCGGCCTGATCGACCACATCATTCATCTGTATCAGGACGACTTCAGCGACGCGCAGGACGCCGATTTCATCCAGGAGAGCGGCCTGGTCGTCACGATGTTCTCGGTGTCCGAGATGGTGTCGCGCGAGACCGCCGTCCTCTTGCTGGCCGGGCCGTCCAGGCAGATAAGCCCCTCCGCGTTCACCGAATTCGTTGACTCGGTCGGCTCCCAGCGGTACCAGTACTCCGAGTGGGTCGAGCCGTATCTGACGGCCGAGGACAGAGCGGCCTACAACCAGGTCCTCGGCTCGGACGCCTGGAAGACGAAGGTCCGCATCGAGAACGCTGTCATCTCCGACCACCAGAATGTCGCCTCCGGCGTCAAGCTGCCCAAGGAGATCGACAACTGGCAGGCCGCGCACGAACAGTTCGTGGGGCGCCTGGACGCGCTCAATGTGAAGCAGGCGCGCGCCGTGCTCGCACGCGCCGATGCCAAGGCCACGGAACTGGAGACCGAGGCCATCTGGCTGATCGTCGGAATCGGCGGAGCCGTGCTCGCCGTGGTGGCCGTCATCGTGCTCACCACCCGCTCCGTGCTCCACCGCCTGCGCGCTCTGCACCGGCGTACGGTGGCCATCGCCGACGACACGCTGCCGAGTGTCGTGGCCCAGCTCCAGCGCGGGCAGCCCGTCGACGACGACGCGCTGCCTGCGGTGAGTGGCGACCAGGACGAGGTCGGACGTATCAGCGACGCGTTCGCCCGGGTCGTCTCCGTGTCCGTGGACGGACACGCACAACTCGCGGCCGAGCGGCAGGGCTTCGGGATGTTCGCCGCGGGCATCGCCTCGAGGACCGGAAACCTGGTCAGCCGCCAGCTGGCCCTCACCGACGAACTGCAGGACACCTTCGGCCATGACGAGGAACTGCTCGCCCGGTTGATGCGATCCGACCAGTTGACGGTGGGGATGCGGCGGCAGATCGAGAACCTGCTCATCCTGGCGGGCGGCGAGATTCCCGACCCGCACACCGAGCCCATGCGCGTCGCCGACCTGCTGCGTGAAGCCGCCGCGGAAGTCGAGGACTTCCGGCGGATCGAGCGCCAGTCCCTGGACGAGATCAGCGTGACGCCGCGGGTGATCAGCGAGATCAGCCACCTCCTGGCAGAACTCCTGGACAACGCCACCCGGTTCTCCCCACCGAGGTCGAAGGTGGTCGTACGTGCCGAACTGGTGACGGACGGTCTGTCGGTGGAGATCGAGGACCGCGGGCCCCGGGTGACCGTCGCGACCTACGAGGAAATGAACGGGCGTCTGCACTCGGCTCCGCCGTACTCCGTCCTGGCGGAGAACGCTCACCGGCTCGGACTCTTCGTGGTCGGCCACCTCGCAGAACAGCTCGGCGCCACGGTGACGCTGCGCCGCTCGGTGTACGGGGGGACGTCGGCCGTGGTGGTCCTTCCCGAGCGACTGCTGGTGCCGACCGAACCGGTCGGGGCAGAAGCCCGGGCGGGCACAGAAGAGCGGCGCGCGTCGGCGCCGTCCACTCCGGTACCGGCCCTTCCCGACGAGCGCAAGGACGAGCGCAAGGACGAGCGCAAGCCCGGGTTGGTTCTGCACACGGAGACCGGGCTGCCCAGCCGTGGGACGCCGGTGCGCTCGCCCGACCGGCCGGTGGAGAGCGAGTCTTCGGCCCCGCCCGTGACACGGGACGACGACACGAAGCCCGCCCTCCCCGAGCGGGTCCCGCAGGCTCACATCGCCGAGCAACTCCGCACGCCGAGCGCAGCGGAAACCGACGCCCGTCAGGACGCGGCGACGCCCGAAGAGGTGGCCGACGCCTGGGCGGACTACGAACACGGCACCCAGATGGTGGAACAAGAGCTCCGACAGGATCAGCCATGACGACGACAACGAACGACATGATCTACAGCGTCCTGGACAACAACCTGAGCAGGATCGCCGGCGTCCAGGGAGCCGTACTCCTGTCCAACGACGGGATCAAGCTCAGCTCGTACGAGCTGGAACGGGACCGGGCGGAGCGCATAGCGGCCGCCGCCTCCGGCATCGCGGCCACCATGAAGGCGCTGTCCAGGGAGGTCGACGGCGGCCGGGTGATCCGCCAGCTGGTCGAGATGGATGACAGCTATCTCTGCATCGTCGGGTGCGGGGAAGGCAGCACGCTCATCGTGGTGACCTCCCGCAAGGCGCGGCTCGGGGAGCTGGGCGGTGAAGCCGTGCGGACTGCCCAGGCGCTCGGTGAGTGGCTGAGCACGCCTGAGCGCAGCGGGACGCAGCCGTCGTAATGGCGGACGAGCTCGAGCCGCGACAGGGTGGCCGCCGCCGGACGCGGTTGTACGCGCTGACCGATGGACGTACGGCGGCTACCCACACCGTCCTCACCATGGAGACCACGATCACGGCGGTGGCCGTCGCGGACGGTCACGCCGGTCTGCCCACCGAGTGGCAGGCCGTCCTCGCCATGTGTCCGCCGCCGGGCGGCCTCGCGGTCGCCGAGATCGCGGCGCGCATGCATATGCGCCTCACTCCGACGACGCTTCTTCTCGGTGAACTCGCGGACCGGGGGCTGATCGAACACCGGTCACCCCTGGAGCCAACCGAGACCAGTAATGTCCACCTGCTCATGAGAATCAGGGACAACCTTGCCCGGATATGACGCCCCTGCCCAGGAAGCGAACCCCGTCAAGATCCTCATCGCCGGGGGATTCGGAGTCGGCAAGACGACCCTGGTCGAGACGGTCTCCGAGATCGAGCCGTTGCGCACCGAGGAGCGGCTGACGAGCGCGGGCGTCGGCATCGACGACCTCGACGGCATCGAGTCCAAGGCGGTCACCACCGTCGCGATGGACTTCGGCCGCATCACCCTTACCGACGCACAGGTCGTCCTCTACCTGTTCGGCACACCAGGCCAGGAGCGCTTCTGGTTCATGTGGGACGACCTGCTGAACGGAGCCCTCGGGGCGATCGTGCTGGTCGATACACGGCGCCTCGACCGCAGCTTCCCGGCAGTCGACTTCTTCGAGAACCGAGGACTTCCGTTCGTGGTCGGCGCGAACTGCTTCCACGGCGAACAGCCGTACAGCGTCGAGGAGATCCGGGCGGCGCTGCATCTGCGTGAGCCGAACACACCCGTCCTCATGCTCGATGCCCGCTCCCGGGACGACGTGCGCGGTGCGCTGCTCTCGCTTTTGGACATGCTCATTGCCCAAGCGGGCGTCGTGGCGCCCGGCTGACGCCCCGACGCGTCCGAGGTGGGGTGGTGCGGGGCCTCCGTCGCGCTCCGGCTCGGTGGAGCCACGAGACGGGCAGCGTGCGCGCACGGCGCAGGGCCGGGCACAGTGCTTACGCGGCCAGGAGGACCCGGTCGACGGCCTCGGCAAGCCGGGCGATCTCCTTCGCGGTCAGAGCCGTACGGCATCGGGAGCGCAGCACGGCGGGGAGACGGCGGGCCGCGACGACGAGGACGCCGTCAATCCCGAACGCGTCCCGGCTGCCGACGGGGCACCGCGGAGGGCGAGCACCGGCTCGATGTCGACGCGTCCGCTCAACTCCCGGCTCAGGGCGGCAAGGGCCCGCTGTGCCTGCCGCTTCACGCCGCGTCCAGCGTCTTGCACGGGAGGCGGCAGCCTTGTGGTGCAGTTCGCTGTCGACGCGGGAGCGCACGTCACGGCGATGGGCACTCCGCAGCACGCCGACCGCCTTCGGGGCGACGGCGCGTGCCGGGTTGCTGTCGGCCCCTTCGGCCTCGCCGCGGGCCCGGCCGCTGTGGTCGGTCCGTTCCTGGTCGTCGTGAACCAGGTCCGCGTCTCTCCGGAGCTCGGGCAGCCGACGAACTACGTCGCCGACTGCGGGAGTCGCCGCCGGCACAGCCGGTTCGATTGCGGACGTGTCAGTGACTTTGTGCAAGTCGCTGCAGTTCGCCGAGTGTTGAGTCGGTCCTCGAACAATAGGGACAACTGGTTCGGCGTCTTCTTCCGGTGCCGGGGTCGGTGTGGCCGGGCGTCATGGGTCAGCCGTAAGCGGCGAGGAAGGCCCGGACGCCGGCGTCGGCATAGTGGTCGAGTTCGTTCTGCGTGTGCTGTGGGCTTCCATGGAACATGGCCTGATTCACGGGGATCCAGAGCAGCAGGCCGGAGAAGTGGTGGGCGGCCAGGTGGGGGTCGGCGGTGCGGAGAAGTCCGTGGTCGGCCAGCTGTTGGAAGGTGGCTGCGAGTGTTGCCAGGACGCGTTCGAAGCCTTGCTCGTACCAAGCGGCGCCGAGCTGGGGGAAGGTGTCGGCGTTGGCGATGATCAGGCGCCGCAGTTGGAGCACCTCGGGCTGGGTGAGGGCGGTCAGGAACTGGCGAGCCAGGCGGGTGAGGTTCTCTTCGAGAGCATGGGCGTCCGCCGGGATGTCCGCTACCAGGTCGACCATGGCGTCGACCCGGTCGGTGGTGGCAAGGACGATCTCGGCAAACAGCTTCTCCTTGTCGGCGAAGTGTTTGTAGACGGTCTGCTTGGAGACCGCGGCGAGCTTCGCGATGTCGTCCATGCTGGTCCCGGCGTAGCCCTTGGTCATGAACGCCTTGGTCGCCGCAACCATGATCGCCTGATGTTTGCGTGCCGACCGGCTTTCCTCGCTCACTGCCATACCTCACCCTCTGATTAGTACTGGACAGTCCAGTTCTTTCATGTCTACTCTATCCCTGGCTCCAGAGGGGTACCAAACCGTCTAGTTCTATCCAGAGGGGATTGCATGACGCAGGCCATCGGCGCTCCAGCCGCCTCCGTATCGACGACGTGGTCAAGGACGCGGGCGCTGCTGGCGGGTGGCATCGCGGGAGGTCCGCTGTTCTTGGGCGTCGGCGTGGTCCAGGGACTCTCCCGCGACAGTTTCGACTTCACCCGCAACGCGATCAGCAGCTCAGCCTGGGCGACCTGGGCTGGATCCAGGTGGCGAGCTTTGTACTGACCGGGGTGCTGGCCATTGTCGGCGCCGCCGGGATCCGCCGCGCACTGACCGGTACGGTCGAAGGCCACTGGGTGTCGCGACTGGTTGGCGTGTTCGGTGCCTCGTTTCTCCTCGTTGCGGTATTCACCGCCGACGCGGGCGCCGGATTCCCTGCCGGTACCCCCGAGGCCCCAGCCCCCTCCCTCAGCTGGCATGGCGCCCTCCACATGCTCAGCGCCACGGCGGGCTTCCTCGCCCTGTGCGCGGCCTTCTTGATGCTGGCCCGCCACTTCGCCGCCCGGCGCCGGCGAGGTTGGGCCCTGGGCTCCCGCCTGGTGCCGCTCGGCATCCTCGTGGGGTTCGCCGCGTCCTCCGCCACCGTGCTGGCCTTCACTGCTGGAGCCGCCCTCGGCCTCCTGTGGCTGACTGCGGTCACCGCCCGGCTGGCCACGGCCCTCCCGCCCGCGCAGAACTAGCGGTAGGCATCGGCACCCGATGCGCACCAAGACGGCAAACATGACCCCTTCGAAATGAACAGGTAGGACATCATTCATGACTGCACCGGTGAAGGGCCCCGCCAGCTACTTCCCCTCGATCGAGAAGAAGTACGGCCGCCCGATCGCGGAGTGGAAGGACCTCATCCGCACCTCGCCCCTGACCAAGCACATGGAACTGGTCACCTGGCTCAAGACCGAGCACGGACTCGGCCACGGCCACGCCAACGCGCTCGTCGCCCACACCCTCGCCGAAGGCAGCGGAAAGTAGCCTGAGCATCCGCGCCGCAGCACCTGTTCGAGTCCCGCAGTACAGCTGCGGTGCCGGGTGCTGCGGCAGGTGCGGCCGGTAGGACCCACTTCTGCTGATCGGCCTGCCCGGCTGAAGCAAATGGCCTACGGCCGCAAGACCCTCTACCAGGCCCGGATGCGAGCGCAGAGCGTGCTGCATGCGGCCAGGGGCCGCTCCAACGCACGCATCGCCCGACAGGTGGGCCTGCACCTGGACACCGTGCGGAAGTGGCGAGGCCGATTCGCCGAGGACGGTGTGCTCGACCTGGCCGACCGCCGGCGCTCGGGGTCGCCCGCCGTCGTTCACGGCGCTGCCAGCCGCCCAAGTCAAGGCGCTGGCCAACCAATTGCCCGCCGAGACCGGAGCGCGGCTGTCGCGCTGGTCGTGCCCGGAGCTGGCCTGCGAGGCCAGATCCGGGGCGTCACCGTGTTCGTGCCGACCTCCACCGTGCATCGCTGGCTGGACCAGGACGCGTTCAAACCCCGGCAACACCGCTCCTGGATCTTCCTCACCGACCCCGACTTCCGCGCCAAAGCCGAACGGGTGCTGGACCTGTACGTCCGCACCTGGGACGGTGTCCCGCTCGGCGAGGACGAGTACGTCATCAGCGCGGACGAGAAACCTCCTTCCAGGCCCGTTGCCGCTGCCACCCCACCCTTGCCCCCGGCTGAACCCGGGCCATGCACGAAGCTTGAGTGGGTTCGGCTGTAGTCGACCTGACGCGCCGTCACAAGCCGTAAAATCACGGTGGGTCCGGGCTGTGCCTCGCGCGATTCGGGTGAGGCGTTCTCGTTCTCACCCCGCCCCGGCGCACGCCTCCGCCTCCGCCAAGTACCGCGCCACGGGGCCCAGGGTCAGCGTTCCGCCGGCGGCGCCGGCGTGCTCTGCGCGGGCATAGCGTAGGGCGGTCGCGGCGCGTGCGGCGATCGCGCGCTCGCCCAGACGTACCGCGGCGTGCGCGGTCAGACACCACAGTGCCTCCTGCATGTGGTCACACGGTGGTTCGGGTGCTGCGGCGAGGGCGGCACGGGCCTCCTCGACCTGATCTTGGGAGAGCAGCACAAGGGGCCGTGCCCAGGGCCGGTACGGGCCCCAGTCGAGGTTCGGATCGGTGGGCGCGGGCCTGTCGTGCAGCAGGCGCAGTCCGAGCAGGGCGAGCGGGAACAGGCCACGGTGCAGTCCCGGCATTCCGGCCGTCCGGAGGGCGTCCTCGGCAGCGCGGTAGTGCGCTGCGGCCGCGGCGGCGGTCGGTCCGCCGGGTTCGGTGCTGCGGGCGGCCGTGACCCGGGCCCGGAACCACTCGGTGAGGACGGAGACGAGTGGCGCCTCCGTAGTGGCGGCGAGCTGTTCGGCGGCCTCGGCGTGCGATGTCGCGGCGTCGAGGTCGCCGAGAGCTGAGGCGGACTGCAGGCGGACGAGTCGGCCGAGTACGGCGAAGTTCGGCAGCTCGTGCCGGGTGGCCACGTCGAGCATCTCCGCGCCGATCGCGTCCCGTACTGCCGCGAGCCCGGGGCGGGTGAAGGATTGCAGGAACACCCCGTTGAGGGCGAACACCAGCAGGGCCGGATCGGCCAGGTCCCTTGCCAGCGCCTCGGCCTGCCGCGCCGCCTGCCGCGCGCGTTGCAGCTCGCTCCCGGACAGGTCGGCGCTGCGGCTCTCGACGGCGACCGTGGCCAGGAGGCGGGCACGCAGATCGGCGGGACCGTCGGGGCCGAGCGCGGTGAGCGTGCGCTCGGCAGCTGCCACGACGGCGCGGGACTGCTCGGGGTCGTCGGCCCGGCTCCAGATGGCGGGCACATCGTAGGCGCCGATGATCCGGGCGGTCAGGGAGTGGTCTCCGGTGCGCTCTGCCGCCTGGAGCGCGGCGAGGCGGTCGCGCCGTGAGTGGACGAGGGCGTCGCCACCCGCCAGCGCGAGGGTGCGGGCCAGATCCACGGTGGTGCGCGGGCCGAGCGGGACCCCAGGGCCGGTCCACGAGGTACGGGCTCCTTCGAGGGGTGCGGACCCGTTGAGAATGCTCGTCTCCAGGTGCTGGAGATCGGCACCGGGGTCGAGCCCGAGTTGGTCGACGAGCATCGCGCGGGCCCGGCGAAGGGTGGCCAGCGCGTCGGCCTGGCGGCCCGCGCGGTGGAGCGCGCGGGCGAGCAGCCCCCAGGCCGGCTCGCGCCACGGATGTTCGGCGACGTGGGAACCCAGTTCGGCGATGAGTTCGGCTCCTTCCCCGGAGTCGAGGAGGACGCGGGCGCGCAGTTCCACCCCCTCCAACCTCAACTCCTCCAGCCGGGTCCGCTCGCGCTGTGCCCACGCGGAGTCGAGTACATCGGCGTAGGCGGGTCCGCGCCAGGCCGCGAGTGTTTCGCCGAGGTCCGTCACCGCGTCGGGGTCGCGCCGGGCACGGGTCAGAACGTCCTGGAACCGATGGACGTCCACGTCCTCGCGCGGCAGGCGCAGCGCGTAGCCGGGCCCCTCGGTGACCAGTACGCGGGGCGGCCTGCGGGGCGGCCGGTCGGGTTCGAGAGCTCGGCGCAGCGCGGCTACGAACGTACGCAGAGCGCCCACGGCGCGGACCGGCGGATCGGTCCACAGGTCGTCGACCAGGGTGTCGGTGGTGACCATCCGCCCCTCGGCGGCGACGAGCCGGGCGAGTACCTCGCGATGGCGGGGTCCGCCCAGGTCAACCGGGGTGCCGTCGTCGCGGAGGGCCCGCACGGCACCGAGCACGTCGATTCGCATACCCCCATCTTCTGCGCCGGGGGGCGGCCGCGCCCAACCGTACTGATCGGCTGCTGATCGCCGTCGCCCAGGCTGATCCGGTCAGTCCCCACCAGAAGAGATGGCCCTTCATGACGCTCACCATTCCCGGCTTCGAACATGTCCGCCTGCCCGGCGCGAACGGTGTGGAGCTGGCTGCCGCTGTCGGCGGCAGCGGCAGCCCGGTCGTACTGTTGCACGGATTTCCCCAGACCCATCTGATGTGGCGCCACGTCGCCGAGCGGCTCGCCGACGAGCACACGGTGATCTGTCCTGACCTGCGGGGGTACGGCGCCAGCGACAAGCCGGCGGCCACCGACCCCGACGTGTACGCCAAGCGCACCATGGCAGCCGACGTGGTGAACCTGGCGACGGCGCAGGGCCACGAGCGCTTCGCCCTCGTGGGCCACGACCGCGGCGCCCTGGTCGCCTTCCGAGCAGGGCTGGACCACCCTGAGACCATCACGCACCTGGGCATCCTCGACATCGTGCCGACGCTCGACATGTGGAACGTCCTGCACGGTGCCTCGGCGGCGGTCGGCTACCACCTCTTCCTCATGGCGCAGCCGCAGGGACTGCCGGAGTTGATGATCGCCAACAGCGCGGACGCGTTCTTCGGCTCGTTCCTCGACGCCTGGGCCGACGACCCGACCACCATGCCGCCGGAGGTGCGTGCCGAATATCTGCGGGCGAGCGCCGCAGCGGTGACGTCGATCGTCGCGGACTACCGCGCCTCGGCGGGCATCGACGTCACCCACGACCAAGCGGACCTGGACGCCGGGTCGCAGCTGGCCATGCCCGTGACGGTCGTCCAACAGGACTGGGGCGCGCAACTGGGCTACGACGCCGCCGGGGTGTGGAAGGCGTGGGCGCCCGACCTGGACCACCGGCTGACCCGAGCGGGGCACTTCATGGCCGAGGAGGCCCCCGAGGAGATCGCAGCGGCGATCCGTGACCTGCTGACCCGCTGATTCTCCTGCCCTCGACACGTCCGCCGGCCCGCGGTCGCCCCGCCGGCCCGCGGTCGCCCGCCGAGCCCCGGGCTCGGCGGGCCCCGAGGACACCACCTGCCGGCGACGAGACCTGCCCGCTACCGGCCGTGCGTGGCTTCGTCACCCCCGATCGTTCCGGAAGCGTGGGGCCCTTGAAAGTCGGTGCCGAACGAGGTGCTAATCCACGGTTTCCTGAATTCAGGGTCACGTGTACTGTCGTGGCGTGCTGACTGTTGCCTCCGACACCGAGGTGCCGGCCCGTTTCGGCCGCGCCCTCGCCGACCCGATCCGGTGCCGCACCCTGCTCGCCCCGCGCGGCGCCCCCGCCTGCCCCGCCGACCTCGCCGACGCGCTCGACATCTCCCGCACCCGGCTGTCGAACCCTCTGGCGCGCCTGCGCGACTTCGGCTCGGCCGTCGCCGTGCCCGACGGCCGCCGCATCCGCCACGAGCTGGCCGATGAACGCCTCGGCCACGCTCTGGACGACCTGCGCACCACCGTGGAAACGGCCACCCGTGGCTGCCGTTCGGACTGCGCCTGCTGTACCGACACGGTGGAGGAGCGGTGAGCGGCTGGGCCTGGGCGGCCCTCGCCCTCTACCTGGGGTGGGCGGTCGTCGCCTTCGGTGTCCGGGCCGGTCTGCAGCGCCGCCGCACGGGGGACGCGGGCTTCCGTGGCATGTCCGGCCGTCCCGGCGAAGTCTCCTGGTGGGCCGGTGTGCTCTTCGTCGTTGCTTTGTCCGGCGGCGCTGCGGCCCCTGTGGCCACGCTCGCCGGACTCCCCACCGCCGTCGCCCCTGCCATGCAGTGGACCGGCCTGGTCGTCACGCTCGCAGGGATGGGGGCCACCCTGGCCGCGCAGACGAACATGGGGGCTTCCTGGCGCGTCGGCGTCGACGCGGGTGAACGCACCGCGTTGGTCACCGACGGTCTGTTCGCCCATGTGCGGAATCCCGTCTTCACCGCCATGGTCATCGCCGCGACCGGCCTGGCCCTGACGGTGCCCAACTGGGTCTCCCTCCTCGCTCTGGCCGCCCTCGTCACCGCGATTCAGCTCCAAGTCCGCGTCATCGAAGAGCCATACCTCGTGTCCGCGCACGGCCACGCGTACACCGTCTACGCCGCCCGCACCGGACGCTTCCTCCCCGGAATCGGCCGGCTCACCGACCAGAGACGGACCCCGGATGCTGATGCTCTCCGGCCGTGAAACGACGGCCCGGGCCCGTCCGTACGAACGTTTCCGATTCCGCTCCCGGAAGGTTCGTTTTCGGCGTGACGCGGCGTACGGCCGGGGCCTGCGCTTCGGCTCTTGCTGCCGTGAGTGCGGCTCTTGACCCTCACGTGACGTCAGGCTGCATAGTCGGTGCCGTGGAAGATCACTGGACCGTGGGACGTGTGGCCGAACTGGCCGGTGTGAGCGTCCGCACGCTGCATCACTATGACGAGATCGGGCTCGTGCCTCCGTCGGCGAGGACCGCGGCCGGGTACCGGGCCTACTCGGCGGGCGACGTGGAGCGGCTCAGGGAGGTGCTGGCGTACCGGCGACTGGGCTTCGGCCTGCGGGAAGTCGCGGAACTGGTTGGTGACTCGTCCACCGACGCGGTCGCGCATCTGCGCCAACTGCGCGGCCTGCTGTCGGAGCGGCGTGATCGTGCTGACGCCATGGTGGCGGCCATCGACAGGGAACTCGAGGCACGGGCGAAGGGACTGAAGGTGACACCGGAGGAGCAACTGGAGATGCTCGGTGCCCAGCTGTACGACGCGATCGGCGGCGCCTACACCGCGACACGGCGTACCGAGCCCCGGATCGCCGCACAGGTCTTGGACGCGCTCGGGGACGCACAGACGGTGCTGAACGTCGGGGCGCCCGGTCGTCGGGGTCGACGACCGGGATCCCCCGCGGTCGAACCCGCGGGGGATCCCGGCTTGGGGGATGAATGTGCTCTTCCCGCTGCGGAGGATGGTTGCGCCGACGGGGGGAGGGGCGGGGCCAGAAGCCGTCGCCGTGGTGAGGGCCGGCACGAGCGCGGAAGGGTCACGAGATGTTCTGAAGCGCTGGGGCCCGGTCGCGGCGGGAAGGCGGAGGTGCCGTTCGGCCGGGCCGTGCCGACCGGGCCGCGCAGGATGTCCTGCGACCGCGTGGTCGATCCGGTGTGGCCGGCCGGCAGTGGATCCGAGAGCAGGAGGTGGAGCTTTGATGCTCAGTGAACCTCCTGGTCTGTATGCGGCGTAGTACCGCCCGGCCGCCGCTGTAGAAGCGGCGGCGCCGATCGGTGCTCGCGCGCGGCCGCTCGATGCCCGACGTTCGATCCGCCGGAGTCACTGGTGTCCAAGCTGGTCGTCACCGAGCCGGCCTCCGGATACGCCACCGACTCCGCCGAGGCCGCTGCCCGATTGATGCGGGAGACCAACGACCTGAACCTTCCGGTGGTCGACAGCGAGGACCGGCTCGTCGGGCTGTTCACCATCGACGACGCCGTGGAGGTCATCGAGGCGGCGGACACCGAGGACGTCGCCCGTCAGGCCGGTGCCGCCCCCTGCATGGCCGCCTCCGTCTGGCAGATCGCCCGCTACCGGACGCTGTGGCTGAGCCTGCTGCTGGTCGCGGCGACCTTCACGGTCGGCGTGACCCGGGCGTTCGAGGCCACGTCGGAGCAGGTCGCCTCCCTCGCCCTGTTCCCCATGCTCATCGGGGCGGGCGGCAATGCCGGCGCCCAGGCCGCCACCGCATGTGTACGCGCTCTGGCGGGCGGCGAGGTGCGCGGCCCGGACCTGCTGAAGGTGATCTGGCGCGAATGCCGGGTGGGCCTGGTGCTGGGCGTCTGCCCCACCCACCGGTCGACCTTGTCGAACCTTGCGCAGCCACCATCCGGGCACACGATATCCGCGGGGACGGGCAGGCGGGGCGGCTCGGACAGGCGCAGCCGGCGCGGCCCCAACAGTTCTCCCGTCAGGCCGTCGAGTTCAGGGAGCGAGGGAATGCGCGATGTGCCGACGGGCGCCACGATGCCCAACCCATCGAGGTCGCTGCTCCAGCACTGCGCCCCAGGCAGGTCTGACGGATGCTCGACGGCATGTGGAAGGAGCCGGCTTCCGAACCCAGGGCCGGTACAGTGCCTGAAAGTTGGTGCAGGTACCGCGCAAAAGCGGCGGTCAGGAGCGGGGGCCAGCGTCTACTTCCAGGATCTCGCGGGCCGCGGCTTGCTGTCGTCGGTTGAGTGCCTTCCACTCCGCGAAGGCCTTGGAATGTTCGCCGAGCCAGTGACGCTGGGCCGAGGCGAGTGCCTTATAGGCTGTAGCCAGGTAGTCCGTGGTTTCTTTGCATTCCAGATCGGCCTGGGCGAGCGGGCTCTTCCGCACGTCCTCACCTGGCTTCAGCTTCTTGATGACCCCCATCGGATTCTTCTGGTCGTGCCCCGCCCGGGCCATGCACTTCTGCCAGGCCCGGTTGACCTTGCGGAGGTCCGGGTCCTTCGCCACGGCGCCGCGGGAGTGCTTCTCCCCGTCACCGAGCTGCAACCGAAGCTCCAGCAGGCGAACGCGAGCGTTGCCGCTCAGCCGCCGCTCCGCGTCAGCCTGGCATCCCGTGGCGGGCCGGGTCACCTTCAGTTCCTTCCCCTTCACGGAGATTCGCCGATCGGGATCCCCGAAGAGCGCTCGGGAGAACGCCTTGCTCCTCTTCTTCTCGCGGAGCCGCTCGGTCGGCTGCTGTGAGCCGCCGCGCACCGTGGGTTCCAGCCCGAAGGGCTTGGGATACTCCACGTCCGCTGCGGACGCCCTCGGCACTGGGGGAGGCTGGTAGTCGAAGCCCTTGTCGGCCATGCAGTTGGTGATGAGTCTCTGCTTGGCGACCGATACCCGGACGTCCGCGTCCGTAGCTGTGTAGAGGACCCGGTTCAACGGGACGTCGGCTTTCAGCTCGGCCAGTTCGGCGGTAGCACCCGATGGACGCGCGGACGGGGCCGCGGGCCCGGCGAGCGCCCAGCCCGCGCCCCCGCACAGTAGCGCGGTCGAGAGGGCGACAAGCCAGGGATGTCGACGGGCTGTGGCGATCGGCTTCACCGGATGGCCTCGCTCTCTCGATCGTGGGGACATTGCCGCTCCTCATGGTCCGTGCCCCGGCGGCCGGAGCCACCGGGGCGCCTCGAGCCGACTGCTCAGAGGCAGCGGACCGAGGTGGTGCCGCGCAACCGCAGGGAGCTGGCCCGGTCATCGAGGTCCCTGGCGCTCAGCTGCGCGTGGCTCACCTCATCGCCCGGATTGACGCAGAACAGGAATCCGCCCCAGTCCGTGCCGACCCCTGTGTAGTAGTGGCTCTCGTACCCGCCGGTACTGGAGTTGCTCGCCGCCCACACGTTGTTGTGGACCGATGTGCCGTCGCTGAAGTAGTTGTTGCGGAAGTCCGGATCCGTGTTGAAGAACGAGTACCGGCTGCTGCCGAGGTCGTACTCGAAGACACAGTGGTATCCCGGTGCGCAGTAGTCACCTGCCGCCGCCGTACCGGCGCCGAACAGCAATCCTGCGGAAGCGGTCATGGCGGCCAGCCCTACCATCGCGGCAGCCCGTTTACGTGCGCGCATGTGTTCCCCTCCCCTTGTCGCGACCGTCGAGTGCGTGGTTGAACGCGATCGAATGTGCCTGCGAGACTCCGCCAGCAGCCAGCGGTTCGAACCTGATCGCACACCTTGACAAAGAGGGAGAGCGGTATGGGCATACGCATTCATTTGAGCAGCGCCGACATGCGGCGGGTGACGGTGGCGCGCTCTGCGGAGCCACTGTGTGAGATGGAGAGGAGCCTGCGCGCTCTGCAGTTACCGGCCCGGGACCCGTCCACGGCCCTATGGCGGGACTGGGCCCGCAGACGACTGCCAAGAGCTGCCCAGCCACTGCTGACACTGGTGCCGCCCAGCGGCCCTTGCCCCGACTTCCTGACGCCGTTGGCTGCCGATGCCGCCTTGGACACCGGTGTCGAAGCAGTACTGAGCACCCCGTCGACGCAGCTGAACAAGGACCTCGAGCAGTTGTCCCGCACGCGCAGGCTCCCCGGCTGGGCCATGGAGCTGGCGCGGGGGAGGGTACCGGCTCTGCGCTCCCTGGAACGGGCAGTGCGCGTCTACCATCAGGCGCTCCTTCAGCCGATGGAGCAGCATCTGGCATCGCGGTTCGACATCGCCGCGGGCCACATGACGCGGATTCTCGCCCAGGAGGGGCTCGACGCCCTGTTGGGTGGCCTGCACCCCTCCATCCGGTGGGACCCGCCCGTACTCGACGTGGCACACCAGACGCTGGACGAGGACATCTTTCTCCGGGGGCGGGGGCTCCATCTGATTCCGTCCTTCTTCTCCGCCTCCAATGCGGTGATGGTTGACTCCGTATCGACCTATGTCCTGGTCTTCCCCATGCCCGACCGTCCTGCCTGGCACCCCGGCTCCGGTGGTCCCCGACAGCCCCTGGCAGCGCTGGTCGGTGACACGCGGGCCAGACTTTTGTACGCCCTTGCCCGGGGTCCTGGCATGTCAACGACCGCGCTCGCCCGGGTCACCGCCACCGCGCCCTCCACCGCTAGCCATCACACCGCCGCGCTCCGCGCCGCCGGGCTGATCGTCACCAACCGGGCGGGAACCGGCGTCCTCCACTCGCTGACACCTCTCGGCACTCAGCTCCTCGGCACCCACCCTCGGTCCCCTGGGTGACCCAGGGGTGTGTGGATGACGCCGGCCCCTTGCGCCACGGCCGCATGATCGCCTCGGGGCTTCGGCTTGGCGCTTCCCGTATCGGTATGGCGAGTCGTACCCAGCCGGGCTGCTGTGCTCGCCGGGTAGGCGATGGTGACGAGATCGGGGATCCGCTGTACGAACTGCCACAGCAGCTGTCGGCTCCTGCCGAGGTGTGCGGGTCCAGCTGACGGTACGGGGGCGTCCGCTTTGCCTGACGGGCTGGCGCGCCGCCGGCTCTTCCGCGCAACGGTGAACAGGCCGCAAGTGGCGCCGGTCGGAACGCGTCGGCGGTATAAGTGGTTGAATTTTCAGAGGAATTGAGCCGCAGCAGAGGGTCGTTCGGTTCGGCGGGTGTCTTGACCCCCCATCGGCGACGGTGCGAAACTCACACTGCTCCAGACATCACCATGCACGGAAACTCGCCGGCCGAGATGGGGCGGGTTTCCGTACCCGCCTCGCGGGTAACGCCCGGGTCGGTCGCACTGCCGGGAGAGCCGCGTAGGGGGCGTGACGGGGAACGTGAACGGCAACGCATTTCTGTCTGTCGAGAGGCATTCTCCGCGTCGTCCCCGGATGAGAGGCCCGGCGCGGACAGCGGGCGCCGAGCGGAGCCGAAGAATCGATGAAGCGACCACATTTCCGCACTCGCTGTCTTCTGCTGCGCCATGAGTGATCCGGCGCCGGGGTGCGCCGCCTGAGGGTGCCGCGGTGGGGCGAACTCCCTCGTTCCGGTTGCCGTACGACGCGGTTGGTTGCGGTTGCGGTCGCGACTTCGGCTATGGCTGCGCCGGGGGCGTCCGGACGCCTGCCGCCTCCCGCCGGTCGGAGCGTATGCCGCCGGTCCGTCGGTTGTTGGCCGGTCGTCCGAAGTACCGGTCGTCCGTAGCGGCAGCCCTCGTGGTCCGGGGTCGCGCTGCGGGTCGGTGAGAAGAGTTTTCCTTGACATATGCGGTCGAGAGCGATCAGACTCATTGCCGCATGGCAATCAGATGATCGACCTGTGTCTTGATGGGGGGAGTGTTGAACGTGCGAAGTCCTCTCGAATCGGTGCTGGAGCAGGCATGGAGAAACCTCGCCGGGTCGGTCGATTTCGCCACCGCAGTGGCCGTCGACCGGCAAGAGGGGCAGTCGGACCTGGTTGCCGCGTACGGCTCGGTCCTGCGAGAGGTTGTCGGTATTGATATCTCTGCAGCAACTATCTGTGCTCACGACAGCCTGACAGGGCTGGCGGGCTGCCTTGAGCGGCTTCGAGAGGGTGAGCAACAGCAACAGGGTGAGGCGCCCGCCCCCGCCGCCTCGCACGCCGACGCGGCCGAGGACTCACCGCCGGCCTCCTACGGGCAAGCCGGACTGTGGTACATCGACCAGTCCGCCGTGAACCCCGCGATCTACAACGCCCCCCTCCTTCTGAAGCTGGGTTTCGCGGCCGATCCAGCTTTGCTGGAGAAGAGTCTGCGCCGGGTGGTCGCACGGCACGAAGCGCTCCGCACCACCTTCCGGATGGTGGACGGTGAGGTGGTCCAGCGCATCTCTCCGGAACCACGGGTCGATTTCTCGGTGGCGAGGTACGCCGACGACGCGGAATATCAAGAGATTCTCCGACGCGTCATGGACACGCCGTTCGACCTGGAAAAAGGCCCGCTGCTGCGCGTGGTGTGCGCGATCGACCGGGAAGAGCGCATCCATGTGATGTGCAATGTGCACCACATCGTCTTCGACGCCACCTCGGTCGGACTCTTCCTCGAGGACTGGTTCTCCGTATTCGTGAAGCTTCGCGACGGCCTTCCGGACGCTGCGGAGCCACCGGCGGCCCAGTACCGGGATTTCGTGCGCTGGCAGCGCGAATGCCTGGATTCCGCCTCGCTCGACCGCATCCTGGACTACTGGCAGAACAAGCTTTCCGGGCCGCTTCCCCTGCTCGACCTGCCGCTGGACAAGCCGCGTCCCTCTTCCCGCATACGCGAGGGCGACATCAGCCGTTTCCAGGTGCCGCCCGAACTGGCCGACAAGCTCCGCAAGCGGGCCGCCCAGGAGGGCGTCACCCTGTACATGCTGCTGCTGTCGGCCTACGCGGTCTTCCTCCACAAGTACACGCGCCAGTCGGAAGTGCTGATCGGCAGCCCGGCCTCGCTGCGGGACACACCGCAGACGCAGGAGATGCTCGGCTATCTGGTCAACATGATCGTCCTGCGCCAGCGGATGACCGCGGAGATGACGCTGGGCCAACTGCACCGGGCCGTGCGGGAAGACGTCATCTGCTCGCTCCAGCACAAGCACGCCCCGTTGGACAAGATCATCGAGCGGGTGCAGCCCGAGCGGAGCACCGGCCACTCCCCGCTCTTCCAGACCATGTTCGTGATGCCGAACAGCGACGCGACGACCCTCGACCGGCTCGGGGTGGACGTCCAGGTCGAGCTGTACGGCAGCCACAGCGCCAAGTACGACCTGTCCCTGATCGTCGAGGACCGCGACAGCGACGGCGGCCTCAGCGGCATCTTCGAGTACGACACCGGGCTGTTCCACAGCAGCACCGTCGAGGCCATGGGACGGCATTTCGTGCATCTGCTCCAGCAGTTCGCGGACACCTCCGAGGCCCGACTCGATCAACTGCGGCTGCTCGACCAGGAGCAGGAGGCGGCAGCGGTACGCAGCTGCAGCCGGGAACGCGGGCCGGCGGACATCCGGCCGGTCATGGACCTCTTCCGCGAGCAGGTGCTGCGGACACCGGACGACATCGCCGTCGAGTACGACGGGCGGCGGCTGACCTACCGGCAGCTCGACGAGCGGTCCAACCGGCTGGCGCACTACCTGCGCAGCCGGGGCGTCGCAGCGGGCTGCCGGGTCGGGATCTTCCTGGAGCGTTCCGAGGAGCTGGTGGTCGGCCTGCTGGGCGTGCTCAAGTCAGGGGCCGCCTATGTGCCGATCGACCCCTCGTATCCGCAGGACCGCATCGGCTACGCCCTCAGGGACTCCGACGCCCGGCTCGTCCTCACCCGGAAGGACCTCGCCCACCGGCTGCCGGCCGGCCAGGATCTGCTCAACCTGGACGAGGCGCGGGACGCCGTCGCCGCGTTCCCGAGCACCGACCCCGGGCCGGTGAAGAGGCCGCAGGACGAGATCTATGTGATCTACACCTCGGGCTCCACAGGACTGCCCAAGGGCGTCGTCCTCAACGACGCCACGATCGCCAACCTCGTCGAGTACCAGCTCGACGTCACCGCGGTGGAGCGGGGCGCCCGCACCCTCCAGTACATGAGCCTGTCCTTCGACGTCTCCCTCCAGGAGATCCTGGGCACCCTGTGCGGGGGCGGGACCCTGGTGCTGATCCCGGACGAGCTGCGCAAGGACCTGCACCGGCTGGCGGAGTTCATGCGGCGCGAGCGGATCGCCAGGGCCTACTTCCCCTATATCGCCCTCCAGCACCTGGCGGCGGTCGCCACCGGCGCCGGCCTGCGGCTCGACGCGCTGCGGGAGGTCGTCTCCACCGGCGAACAGCTCGTCGTCTCCCCGCAGATCAGGGAGTTCTTCGCCACCCACCCGCGCGCCCGGCTGTGGAACATGTACGGGCCGTCGGAGACGCACGTGGTCTCCGCACACCGGCTGCCCGACGACCCCGCGACCTGGGGGGAGACCGCCTCCATCGGCCGGCCGCTGCCGGGGTTCAGCATGCTCGTGCTGGACGCGGGCGGGAACCTGGTGCCGCCCGGTATCCCGGGGGAGCTGTATCTGGGCGGCGAGCTGATCTCCCCGGGGTACAACCGGCTGCCGGAGGAGACCGCCCGACGGTTCGCCGTCCATCCGCTGGTCGCCTCCCCCGACCGGCCGAAGGGGCGCACCTACCGGACCGGCGACCTGGTGAGGGCCGACGCCGAGGGCAACTTCGAGTACCTGGGCAGGGTCGACGACCAGGTCAAGATCCGCGGCTACCGCGTCGAGCCGGCGGAAGTGGAGGCGGCGCTCAACAGCCTCGCCGTCGTGGACGCCTCGGCCGTCGGCACGGTGCGGCTCGACAGCGGCGACACCCGACTCGTGGCCTATCTGGACGCCCGCGAGCGGACGGACGACGGAACGCTCCGAGAGCTGCTGGCCGGTCTGCTGCCCGACTACATGATGCCCTCACACTTCGTGCACCTCGACCGCATCCCGACGACACCGAGCGGGAAGATCGACCGCAAGAAGCTTCCGGAACTGTTCGAACCGACCTCTCCCGTGGCCTCCGCGCCGCCCACCACACCGACCGAACGGGAGATCGCGAACCGGTGGAGCGCGCTGCTGAAGACCGAGGACATCGGGGCGCACGACGACTTCTTCGCCCGGGGAGGCCACTCGATCCTGGCCACCCAGCTCGTCTACCAGTTGCGCGACCACTTCGGCGTCGACGTCCCGCTGCGCGAGCTGTTGGACCGTCCCACCGTGGCGGGCATGGCCGCCTGCATCGACGCGCTCCGCGCCGCCCCGGACCAGGCCGGCCCGGCCCCCGCCGCGCGGTGTCGGCAGGACCTGCGTGCACAGATCCGGCTGCCGGAGAGCGTCCGGGTGCCCGCCGGGTACCGACCCGCCGAGGAAGGTGGGCGCAGAACACGCGAGGCGCGGGATGTGCTGCTGACCGGGGCCACCGGTTTCCTGGGCACCTATCTGCTGCGGGATCTGCTGGCCCACACCGACGTGCGTGTCCACTGCCTGGTCCGGGCCGCGAGCCACGCGCAGGCCCGGCAGCGGCTCAAGGACGCCGCCCTCGGCTACGGCCTGCGGCACGATCTGGACACCGACCGGGTGGTCCCGGTGCTGGGCGACCTGTCCCGGGAACGCCTGGGGCTCGACCGCGGGACGTACCGGGAGCTGTCCCGTTGCATCGACGCGGTCTACCATGCCGCAGCGCACATCAACTTCGTGGCTCCGTACGCCTCGGTGAAGCCCACGAACGTGGACGGGATGACCGCGGTCCTGCAGTTCTGTGCCGAGGGGCACCCCACGCCGTTGCACTACGCGTCCACCATCGCCGTCTTCTCCCCGGCGGAGGACCGCGAAGTGATCACCGAGAGCTGCGTCCCCGAGGACCACCGGCAACTGGGCATCGGGTACACACAGAGCAAATGGGTGGCCGAACACCTGGCGCAGGCGGCACGGGAGAGGGGACTCCCGGTGAGCGTCTACCGGATGGGCCGGATATCCGGGGACGCGGCCACCGGCGCCTGTCAGGCCGACGACTTCCTCTGGCGGCAGATCAAGAGCTTCATCCAGCTCGGTACGGCACCTCCGCCCGAGCAGCTGACGACCGACCTGCTGCCGGTCGACTTCGTCAGCCGTGCCTTCGTTCGGCTGTCGCGGCACAGCGAGGGCAACGAGACCTTCCACCTCTTCCACCCGAACCCCGCCACCTTCGACGTGGTGCACACCGGCATCCGGGAGGCCGGATATCCGCTGGAGGTGGTCTCCTCCGAGCAGTGGTTCGCCTCCCTGGAGGCCGCGGCGGCCCGTGCCGGGGACAACGCGCTGGCCGCTGCGGTACCCCTCTTCCAGGAAGGCGCACTGGAACTCGGGGAGAACGTCTACGGCAACGACACGACGCGCCACGCGCTCCAACGCCTGGGAATGGCGTTCCCACCGATCGACGTCGAGTCCGTGTCCCGGATGATCGACTACTTCCGACGGGCGGGGGAGCTCCCATGAGCCGTCCGCGCTGTACGCCCTACAGTCCGCGGCCCGCGCGGCACCGACAGAAGATGAGGGGACCAGACGGTGAGTGACAGCGCTTCCCTCGGCGTCCGCCATCAGCCCGGCCTCGAACCCCTCACAGCCCTCACCCGGCCGGCGGCCCAGCAGCCCGAGTGGCCGGACGGGGACCGGGCCGCATCGGTCAGATCAGCTCTCGCGGCGAGCCCGCCCCTGGTCCGCTGGGAGGAGGTGCGGGAACTCGGGACGCTCCTCGCGCGGGTCGCCGAGGGGGAGTTGAGTGTCCTTCAGGCCGGGGACTGCGCCGAGGACCCCGCCGAGTGCGGCGCCGCCGACGTCGCACTCAAGACCGAGATGCTCGACGTGCTGGGCGACATCATGCGGGTGGGAGCCGGACGGCCCGTGGTGCGGGTGGGACGCCTCGCCGGGCAGTTCGCCAAGCCGCGTTCCCGGGCGCACGAGACGGTCGACGGTGCCCGGCTCCCGGTCTTCCGGGGCCCCATGGTCAACGGGCCGGAGCCCACACCGGAGGCTCGCCGCCCGAACCCGGCGCGACTGCTGGACTGCCGCGCCTCCGCCGAGCGCAGTCTCCGCGCGCTGGAGGCCCTCGGCAGGGGTGCCGGCTGCCCCCCGCCGGAGCGGGTGTGGACCAGCCATGAGGCCTTGCTCCTCGACTACGAGGGCCCGCTGGTGCGTCCGACGGGGGAGGGTGGCCACTATCTGTCGTCGGCCCACTGGCCGTGGATCGGCGAGCGGACTCGGCAGCCCGGCAACGCGCATGTACGGCTGCTGGCGCGGCTCGGGAACCCGGTGGCGTGCAAGGTGGGCCCGGAAGCGACGGCTGAGGAGGTGCTGGAGCTGTGCACCCTTCTCGACCCGCATCGCACCCCCGGCCGGCTCACTTTGATCGCGCGCTTCGGTGCGGGGGCGATCGGCCGGCTGGCGCCGCTGGTGCGTGCCGTGCGCGGGGCCGGACATCCGGTGCTGTGGATGTGCGACCCGATGCACGGGAACACCGTCGCGGACGGTACCGGTCTGAAGATCCGGCACCTGGACGCCGTCATGAACGAGCTCCGCGGGTTCCTGTCCGTGGTGGCGGACGCCGGGGGCAGGTGCGCGGGCCTGCACATCGAGTCCTCGCCGCTGGACATCAGCGAGTGCGCGGGCGCGGGTGTCACCCCCGTACGGGGACCGCGCTACCGGACACTGTGCGATCCGCGGCTGAACCTGATGCAGGCCGTCGCCGTCGTAGCCCACTGGCAGCCGGTCACCCGGCTCGGCGCCCAGCCCACGGTGACGTGAGGTCAGGACGGGTGGACCGGTTGCTGTACGTCCTGAGCGGCCCGTGAACCGTGCTCCTCCGGCCGCTCGCGCAGCAGGTCGTTGATGGAGTCGGCGACCTTCTGGCACATCTCGGCGAAGAGGGCCTGCTCTCCCGGGGAGAGCACCGAGGCGGCGGCCTGGACGTTTTCTCGATGGCTACGAGCTGTGCGCGCGAGGAAAGCATGCCCCTTGGAGGTCAGCGACGTCGTCTGCTCCCGCTTGTCCTCTCCCAGCGAGGCCTGCTCGACAAGTTCCAGATCCTTGAGGACGCGCAGCGCCTTGGAGGTGGTCTGCCGGGAGATTCCCAGGGACTCGCTCAGCAGCGAGGGGACCATCGCCCCGCGGATGCGCAGCGTTTCCAGGACGTCGTACTGCTGCCAGTTGATGACATCGGGGTTGGTGCGGGTACGGCGGGCGACCAGTACGCACTGCAGGAACGACAGCGCGTCCTGCAGCGCGGGCGGCGGATCCACCGGCTGGGCCGGGGTGGCGACCTGCGGGTCGGTCATGTGCACTACTCCACTTCGGGGTATGAGCGGGTCCGGCCCGGCAGGCCGGGCCGTCGGTCTCTCCCACCCCATTTCGTTTCCCTAAAGAAAATATGTTACCGCAGGAAGCTCTTATGGCATCCGGTGGGGTGCGGGGGCGGCCACCGGTCGGCAGGCGTTCCGGAGCAGCGAGAGCAGGGTCTCCGCGCCGGACGGGCTGAGGACGGATTCGGGGTGGAACTGCACTCCCGCCACCCGCGCCGCACGCAAGGCCACCACCTCGTCCGTCTCCTGACAGCGGGAGAGCTCCACCCCGTCCGCGGCGAGCGCCGCGGCCCGTGCGCCGTCGGCGCGGACCCGGAAGGAGTTGTAGAAGCCGGCGGTCACCGGGCGGCCGAACAACTCGACCGTCTGCTGCATCCCTTGGTAGGGGCGCTCCCCGCGTACCACGGGCAGCCCCAGGGTGGCCGCCAGGATCTGGAAGCCCAGGCAGATGCCGAGGACCGGATTTCCACCGTCACGTGCGCGGTCCAGCAGCCCGGCGGCCAGCTCCCGCAGAGCGACGATCCGCGGGTCCATGACGCAGTTCGGATCGCCGGGGCCGGGCCCGAGGATGACGGGCCCTCGGTGTGCGTCGAGTGCGGACCGTATCCGGGGGTCGTCGTAGGCGCACACCAGGGTCCGCGCACCCGTGGACCGGAGCAGGGCCGCCAGCATCGCGGTGAAGTCGTCCTCGGCGTCGACGATGAGCACCTCGTCCGGCACCCCGACCTCATCCGCCCGGCCTCGCAAGGACCGCAGCTGGGCGGGGTCGAGCCAGTGGCCGGCGAGGCTGTGGCGCCGCCGGGCCAAGGACGCCAGTACCTGGGGCGAGCGCAGCGACGGCGTGTGGCGGGGCCTTCCGGCCGGGGCGCCGGGCCGCTCTCCCGGCTTTTTTCGGAGTCCGAGGGCGCTGAGTACACCGGCCAGTTTCGCGTGTGTCTCGGCCACTTCGGAGCGCGGGTCGGAATCGCGGACCAGGGTGGCGCCGACCGGTATCCGCAGTGTGCCGTCGGGGGAGATGTCGGCGGTACGGATGAGGATGGGGGAGTCCATCCAGCGGCCCTGCCGGTCATGTCCGAACAGTGCCAGTGCCCCCGCGTAGTAGCCCCGCCCGCTGCCCTCGTACCGCCTGATGACGCGGCAGGCGTTCTCCAGCGGACTGCCGGTCACGGTGGCGGCGAACATGGTGCGGTGCAGCACGTCGCGGGCGTCCAGGGCGCTGCGCCCGCGCAACTCGAACTCGGTGTGGGCCAGGTGGGCCATCTCCCGCAGGTAGGGGCCGTGCACCCGCACCTCGCTGTCGGCGACCGCGGAGAGCATCTTCAACTCCTCGTCGAGCACCATGTGCAGCTCGTCGATCTCCTTGCGGTCCTCCAGGAAGGTCAGCAGGCCGGCGCTGTCCGGCCCGGTGGGCGGGTACCGGTAGGTCCCACTGATCGGGTTCATCACCACGTCCCCGTTTCGGACCACGACGTGGGCCTCCGGGCTGGCGCCGACCAGGGTGCGCCCGTCGTCCCCGGCCGCTGCCGACCCGGTGTGCACGCAGAACGTCCAGTAGGCACCGGCCTCGGCGGACACCAGGCGCCGGAACAGTGCCAGCGCTGTGGAGGTGCCGTAGCCGTCCAGCCGGGCGGTGAAGTCGCGGCGGATGACGAAGTTGGCCCCCATGCCGGGTCCGATCTCCTCGCGCAGGATGCGTTCGACGACGGAGGCGTACGCGTCGTCGTCCAGGTCGAACGCCGCGTTCCGCAGCGTGAGGGGCTCGTTCGGGAGGGCGGCCAGCACTTCCTCCGTCTCCAGTACGTGGCTCTCCTCGACCACCAGGACCCGCAGCGGGGTGCCGTCGTCATGACAGGCGAAACCGCGCTCCCGGATCTGGCGGAAGGGGACGAGCGCCAGCGCCTGGGGGCCACCGCCGGATCGGGGGAGAGGGTCGGCGAGCGGAATGTCGGAGATCTGCTCGATCTCCCGCACCGATCCGAGAAGGAGTTCCACCGGGCCGGGTTCCCGGCTGTCGGGTGCTGTTCGCCGCAGGAGTGCGAACGGCGGCGCTTCGGGAGAGTTGAGAAGCCGGTCGACGAGTTCGGCGGCCGTGGTGGCGGAGGCGGTGGCGTCGTGCGGGTGGGGCCTGGGCATGGCGCACCTCTCGAAAACAAGCGGAAGGGGGTTTCCGGTGGTTTCGTGCACTGGGTAGTTTCTCTATGGAAATCAGATGCTAGCATCGGTCCCCGTCGATGCCCATGTCCCCACGGGTGGGGCTCCGGCCCGAGAACGCGGACGCGCCCGCCCGACGCTCCGTCCGGTACGGAGCCGTCCGGTACGGGGCCGGTCGTGCCACCCGAGGTGAAGGAGGAGGCGAGCGTGCGGATCGCGATTGCCGGGGGCGGGCCCGGGGGGCTCTACCTCGCGGCGCGGGTCAGACATCTGATCGCGGACAGCGAGGTGACCGTCTGGGAGCGCAACCATCCGGGGGACACCTTCGGGTTCGGCGTGGTCTTCTCCCAGGCGGCCCTGAACGGCATCCGGGAGGCGGACCCCGAACTGCACGCGGACATCGCCGCGCACTTCGTGCACTGGCCGGACATCGCCGTGCGCTACCGGGACGAGATCGTCATCTCCAGCGGCCACGGGTTCGCCGCCATCGGCCGCAAGGAGTTGCTCAGGCTGCTGCGGGAACGCTGCCGGAAGGCCGGTGCCTCGGTGCTCTTCGGGGTCCAAGCCCCGCCGCTGGACAGGCTCGTGGCCGAGTTCGACCTGGTGGTCTGCGCCGACGGTGCGCACTCCCAGACCCGTGCCCGGCACCGGGAGGTGTTCGGTACCGAACTCGATCCCCGCACCTCGCGCTACATCTGGCTGGCGACGGACAAGCCCTTCGACGCGCTCACCTTCCTCATCGCCGAGACGCCGT
>NZ_JAGPXJ010000062.1:0-46807 GCF_018070605.1 Streptomyces sp. B15 | reverse complement strand
CCCATAGGCTGGCGGCATGCCATACAGCGGAACGGTTCAGGTCGGCGGCCCCGCGGACGTGCATGAGCTGCGGGACCTGATGATCTCCAAGGTCGCCGTCGGACCCATGAACAACAACGCGTATCTGCTGCGCTGCCGGGCCACCGGCGAGCAGCTGCTGATCGACGCCGCGAACGACGCGGGCACCTTGCTGGAGCTCATCGGTGACGACGGCATCGCCTCCGTCGTCACCACCCACCGGCACGGCGACCACTGGCAGGCGCTCCAGGAGGTGGTGCGGGCCACCAGCGCACGTACGTACGCCGGGCGCCACGACGCCGAGGGCGTCCCCGTCCCCACCGACGTGCCGCTGGACGACGGTGACACGCTGCGGGTCGGCGAGGTCGAACTGACGACCCGGCACCTGGTGGGGCACACCCCCGGCTCGATCGCCCTCGTCTACGACGACCCGAGCGGCCACCCGCACCTGTTCACCGGTGACTGCCTCTTCCCGGGCGGGGTGGGCAACACCTTCGGCAGCGCGGAGAACTTCGCCCGCCTCATCGACGACGTGGAACAGAAACTCTTCGGCCAACTCCCCGACGAGACCTGGGTCTATCCGGGCCACGGCGCCGACACCACGCTGGGTGCCGAGCGCCCGCACCTGGGGGAGTGGCGCGAGCGCGGCTGGTAGCCGGCCGGGGCGGCGCCGGAAGGGCGCGGGTACACAGGCCGCGCGCCCTCCCGGCGCCGCCTCGCGCTGATCGCTGTCGGTGCGCGCCAGTAGGGTGGGCCACATGGCAGACCCCTCCACCTACCGTCCCAAACCGGGAGAGATCCCCGACTCGCCCGGGGTCTACCGCTTCCGCGACGAGCACCGCAGGGTGATCTACGTCGGCAAGGCGAAGAGCCTCCGCCAGCGGCTCAACAACTACTTCCAGGACCTCGCCGGACTGCACCCGCGCACCCGCACGATGGTGACCACGGCCGCCTCCGTCGAGTGGACCGTCGTCAACACCGAGGTCGAGGCGCTCCAGCTGGAGTACAGCTGGATCCAGGAGTTCGACCCGCGGTTCAACGTCAAGTACCGCGACGACAAGAGCTACCCGTCCCTCGCGGTGACGATGAACGAGGAGTTCCCCCGTGTGCAGGTGATGCGCGGCCCCAAGAAGAAGGGCGTGCGCTACTTCGGGCCGTACGGGCAGGCGTGGGCCATCCGCGAGACGGTCGACCTGCTGCTGCGGGTCTTCCCCGTGCGTACCTGCTCCGCCGGGGTCTTCAAACGCTCGGCGCAGATCGGCCGCCCCTGCCTGCTCGGCTACATCGGCAAGTGTTCGGCCCCCTGCGTCGGCCGGATCAGCCCCGAGGACCACCGGGAACTGGCCGAGGAGTTCTGCGACTTCATGGCCGGGCACACCGGTTCGTATCTGCGCCGTCTGGAGCGCGAGATGCAGGAGGCGGCCGAGGAGCTGGAGTACGAGCGGGCCGCCCGGCTGCGGGACGACATCGACGCGCTCAAGCGGGCGATGGAGAAGAATGCGGTGGTGCTGACCGACGCCACCGACGCCGACTTGATCGCGGTGGCCGAGGACGAGCTGGAGGCGGCCGTCCAGATCTTCCACGTACGCGGCGGGCGGGTGCGCGGTCAGCGCGGCTGGGTCACCGACAAGGTCGAGGCCGTCGGCACGGCCGAGCTGGTCGAGCACGCCCTCCAGCAGCTCTACGGTGCCGAGCAGGGCGACGCGTCCACCGGCGGCGGCAGTGGGGGCGTGCCCAAGGAGGTGCTGGTCCCCGCGCTGCCGGAGCCGACGGAGCCGATAACGCAGTGGCTGACCGAGCGGCGGGGTGCCCAGGTGAGCCTGCGCATCCCGCAGCGGGGCGACAAGCGCGCCCTGATGGAGACGGTCAACCGCAACGCCGAGCACGCCCTGGTGCTGCACAAGACCAAGCGCGCCTCCGATCTGACGACCCGCTCCCGCGCCCTGGAGGAGGTCGCCGAGGCCCTCGATCTCGACTCGGCTCCGCTGCGTATCGAGTGCTTCGACATCTCGCATCTGCAGGGTGACGACGTGGTGGCCTCCATGGTCGTCTTCGAGGACGGTCTGGCCCGCAAGAGCGAGTACCGCCGCTTCCAGATCAAGTCCTTCGAGGGACAGGACGACGTCCGGTCCATGCACGAGGTGATCAGCCGCCGCTTCCGGCGCTACCTGGTGGAGAAGCAGAAGACCGGGGAGTGGCCGGAGGAGGAGCTGGGCGGCGAGCTGGAGTCCGGCCCGGCCGACGGGCCCCCCGGGCCGCGGCCGGCACCTCAGCCGGGCCCCGAGCAGCCGGTGACGGAGCCGTCGGCCCCGCAGCAGCCCGCCCGGGGCGCGGGCCGGGACGAGGAGGGCCGCCCCAAGAAGTTCGCCTACCCGCCGCAGCTGGTGGTCGTCGACGGCGGTCAGCCGCAGGTGGCCGCCGCGCAGGCCGCACTGGACGAGCTGGGCATCGACGATGTGGCCGTCTGCGGCCTGGCCAAGCGGCTGGAAGAGGTCTGGCTGCCCGGCGAGAGCGACCCGGTGGTGCTGCCGCGCAGCAGCGAGGGGCTCTATCTGCTCCAGCGCGTCCGGGACGAGGCGCACCGCTTCGCGATCCGCTACCAGCGGGGCAAGCGCGGCAAGCGGTTGCGCGGCAGTCCGCTGGACACCGTGCCCGGACTGGGTGAGACCCGCAAGAAGGCCCTGCTCAAGCACTTCGGCTCGGTCAAGAAGCTGCGTGCGGCCTCCGTGGAGGAGATCTCCCAGGTGCCGGGTGTGGGCCGGAAGACCGCCGAGACGGTCGCCGCGGCGCTGTCCCAGGCGGCGCCCTCGCGTCCGGCGGTGAATACCGCGACCGGTGAGATCGTTGAAGAAGAGTGAACGAGAGCGAAGCGGTGACACGAAGACCGGTGACACGAAGACCGGCACGTCCGGCACCAAGACCGACAGTCGGGGGATGACAGCATGAGCGCGGAACGCGAGCAGCGCGGAGACGGAGCAGTGGTGAGTACCCTCAACCCGGCGCAGCCGGAGGAGGCGGCGGGCACGACGATCCCGGAGCTGGTGATCATTTCCGGGATGTCGGGCGCCGGTCGCAGCACCGCCGCCAAGTGTCTGGAGGACCTGGGCTGGTTCGTCGTCGACAACCTGCCGCCGGAGCTGATCCCGACGATGGTCGAGCTCGGCGCCAGGTCGCAGGGGAACGTGGCCAGGATCGCCGTCGTGGTCGATGTACGCGGCCGTAACTTCTTCGACAACCTCAAGGGCTCCCTCGCCGATCTCGCGGCCTTCAACGTCGCCCGGCGGATCGTCTTCCTGGAGGCGTCCGACGAGGCTCTGGTGCGCCGCTTCGAGTCCGTGCGCCGACCCCACCCGCTGCAGGGTGACGGGCGCATCGTGGACGGCATCGCCGCCGAGCGGGATCTGCTGCGTGAGCTGCGCGGCGACGCCGACCTGGTGATCGACACCTCCAGCCTCAACGTGCACGAGCTCCGCGCCAAGCTGGACGCCCAGTTCGCCGGCGAGGAAGAGCCCGAACTGCGCGCCACCGTCATGTCGTTCGGCTACAAGTACGGTCTGCCGGTGGACGCCGACCTGGTGGTCGACTGCCGCTTCCTGCCCAACCCGCACTGGGTCCCCGAGCTGCGCCCCTACACGGGCACCAGCGAGGAGGTCTCCAACTACGTCTTCAACCAGCCCGGCGCCAAGGAGTTCCTGGACCGCTACACCGAGTTGCTCCAGCTGATCGCCGCCGGCTACCGCAGGGAGGGCAAGCGGTACGTCACCGTCGCCGTCGGCTGCACCGGCGGGAAGCACCGCAGCGTCGCCATGTCGGAGAAGCTCGCCCGCAGGCTCTCCGACGGGGGCGTGGAGACGGTGGTCGTCCACCGTGACATGGGGCGTGAGTGACGCCCATGGCCCGTAGGAGCCTGCGGCATCTGGGGCGGCGCGCGACGCTGCGCGGCCTGACCTCCAAGCAGCCCAAAGTGGTGGCGCTCGGCGGTGGCATGGGGCTGTCGGCGTCGCTGACGGCGCTGCGCCGCATCACCGGAGACCTGACAGCGGTGGTCACCGTCGCCGACGACGGCGGCTCCAGCGGGCGGCTCCGCGACGAGCTGGGCGTGCTGCCCCCCGGGGACCTGCGCAAGGCGCTGGCGGCGCTGTGCGGGGACGACGAGTGGGGCCGCACCTGGGCGCAGGTCATTCAGCACCGCTTCGAGAGCAGGGGCGAGCTGCACGAACACGCGGTCGGCAATCTGCTGATCGTCGCCCTGTGGGAACAGCTGGGCGATCATGTGCAGGCGCTCGACCTGGTCGGCAAGTTGCTGGGCGCGCACGGCCGGGTGCTGCCGATGTCGGCCGTGCCGCTGGAGCTGCGCGCCAGCGTGCGCGGTCACGACCCCGCGCGCCCCGACGAGCTGTCCACCGTCCGGGGCCAGGCCACCGTCGCGCTCACCCGGGGTGAGGTGCAGGAGGTGCACCTGGTCCCCAACGATCCACCGGCCGTGCCCGAGGCGGTGCGCGCCGTGCTGGACGCCGACTGGGTGGTGCTGGGCCCGGGCTCCTGGTTCTCCTCCGTCATCCCGCATCTGCTGGTACCGCAGTTGCTGGAGGCGCTGATCGAGACGAAGGCCCGAAAGGTCCTCTCTCTCAACCTTGCTCCGCAGCCGGGAGAAACGGACGGTTTTTCCCCGCAGCGTCATTTGGAGGTTTTGGCCCGACACGCCCCTAAACTCACCTTCGACGTGGTGCTGGCCGACCAGGACGCCGTGCCCGACCAGGACTCCCTGAGCGAGGCCGCCGACCAGCTCGGCGGGAAGGTCGAGCTGGCGCCCGTAGCGGCAGCCGGGGGCACCCCCCGGGAGGAGTCCGGGGAAGGAGTTGCCCGGCACGACCCGGAGCTGCTGGCCACCGCGTACGACCGTATTTTTCGGATGCATGGAAGGATCGGCCCATGGCGATGACGCCTGCGGTGAAGGACGAGATCTCCCGGCTCCCCGTCACCCGGACCTGCTGCCGGAAGTCAGAGGTCTCGTCGATCCTGCGCTTCGCCGGTGGGCTGCACCTGGTGAGCGGGCGGATCGTGATCGAGGCGGAGCTGGACACGGGTATCGCGGCCCGGCGGCTGCGCAAGGACATCCTGGAGATCTTCGGACACTCCTCCGACCTGGTGGTGATGGCCCCCAGCGGGCTGCGCCGCAACAGCCGGTACGTCGTACGGGTGGTTGCGGGCGGTGACCAGCTCGCCCGGCAGACCGGCCTCGTCGACGGCCGCGGCCGCCCCATCAGGGGGCTGCCCCCGCAGGTGGTCTCGGGGGCCACCTGTGACGCGGAGGCCGCCTGGCGCGGCGCGTTCCTGGCGCACGGTTCGCTGACCGAGCCGGGGCGCAGCTCCTCCCTGGAGGTCACCTGCCCGGGGCCGGAGGCGGCGCTGGCCCTCGTCGGCGCGGCGCGCAGGCTCCAGATCGCCGCCAAGGCCCGCGAGGTGCGCGGGGTGGACCGCGTCGTCGTCCGGGACGGTGACGCCATCGGCGCGCTGTTGACCCGGCTCGGCGCCCATGAGTCCGTACTGGCGTGGGAGGAGCGGCGGATGCGCCGCGAGGTGCGGGCCACCGCCAACCGGCTCGCCAACTTCGACGACGCCAATCTGCGCCGCTCGGCCCGCGCCGCCGTCGCCGCCGGCGCCCGGGTGCAGCGTGCGCTGGAGATCCTCGGTGACGAGGTGCCCGAGCACCTGGCCGCCGCCGGCCGGCTGCGGATGGAGCACAAGCAGGCTTCGCTGGAGGAGCTCGGCGCGCTCGCCGACCCGCCGCTGACCAAGGACGCGGTGGCCGGCCGGATCCGGCGGCTGCTGGCCATGGCCGACAAGCGCGCACAGGACCTCGGTATCCCTGGAACCGAGTCGAATCTGACCGAGGAAATGGTCGGCTGATCCGACAAGGAAGGCCCTGCGGGACGGCCAGTTGAGCCGCCCCGTGCTCGCCTGAGCCGTCCGGATTTGCCCGCCCGGCCGATGTGAGCCCCGCCGCATCGGAGAGGTAGGGTCGGAGTCGGTCGGGGACATCCCAAACAGCCCTCGCCGGTGTCCTTACCGGCGTACCTAGCGAGGAGATCGGTTCGTGACGATCCGCGTAGGCATCAACGGCTTTGGCCGTATCGGTCGTAACTACTTCCGCGCGCTGCTGAACCAGGGTGCGGACATCGAGATCGTCGGTGTCAACGACCTGACCGACAACGCCACCCTGGTGCACCTGCTCAAGTACGACAGCGTCCTCGGGCGCCTCCCGTACGAGGTCAGCCACACCGAGGACACCATCACGGTCGGCAAGCAGACCTTCAAGACGATGGCGGAGAAGGACCCGGCCAAGCTCCCCTGGGGCGAGCTGGGCGCCGACATCGTGGTCGAGTCCACCGGCATCTTCACCAAGCGCGAGGACGCTGCCAAGCACCTCGCGGCGGGCGCCAAGAAGGTCCTGATCTCGGCTCCGGCCAAGCAGGAGGACATCACCGTGGTGATGGGCGTCAACCAGGACAAGTACGACGCCGCCGACCACCACGTGATCTCCAACGCCTCGTGCACCACCAACTGTGTGGCGCCGATGGCGAAGGTCATGGACGAGAACTTCGGCATCGAGCGCGGTCTGATGACCACGGTGCACGCCTACACCAACGACCAGCGCATCCTGGACTTCCCGCACAAGGACCTGCGGCGTGCCCGGGCCGCCGCCGAGAACATCATCCCGACCACCACCGGTGCCGCCAAGGCCACCGCGCTGGTCCTGCCGCAGCTCAAGGGCCGTCTGGACGGCATCGCCATGCGCGTCCCGGTCCCCACCGGCTCCGTCACCGACCTGGTGCTCGAGCTCAAGCGCGAGACCACCAAGGACGAGGTCAACGCCGCCTTCAAGAAGGCCGCCGAGGGGCAGCTGCAGGGCATCATCGAGTACACCGAGGACCAGATCGTCTCCTCGGACATCGTCAACCAGCCGCCGTCCTGCACCTTCGACGCCTCCCTCACCATGGTCGACGGCAACCAGGCCAAGATCATCGGTTGGTACGACAACGAGTGGGGCTACTCCAACCGGCTGGTCGACCTCACCAGCTACGTCGGCTCGCAGCTCTGAACCCGCGCGGACCGAGGTGAACGGCAGGGCTCGTGCGCCGCGCACGAGCCCTGTCGCATGCCGCGTCCGCCGTGTGTGCCGCGTAACCACCGGGGTGCCGCCCCGGGCCCATCACAGGAGCCATCCATGAAGACGATCGACGAACTCGTCGGCGAGGGCGTGTCCGGCAAGCGGGTCTTCGTCCGTGCCGATCTCAACGTCCCGCTCGACGGCGACACCATCACCGACGACGGCCGGATCCGGGCCGCCGTCCCCACGATCAAGAAGCTGGCCGAAAGCGGCGCGCGCGTGGTCGTGGCCTCCCACCTGGGCCGTCCCAAGGGCGCCCCGGACCCGCAGTTCTCGCTGGCGCCCGTCGCCCGGCGGCTCGGCGAACTCCTCGGCAGCCAGGTCGCGTTCGCGACCGACACCGTGGGGGACAGCGCGAAGGCCACCGTCGGTGGGATCACCGACGGCGGGGTCACGCTGCTGGAGAACCTCCGCTTCAACGCCGGTGAGACGAGCAAGGACGACACCGAGCGGGGTGCCTTCGCCGACGAGCTGGCCGCACTCGCCGACGCGTACGTGAGCGACGGCTTCGGCGCCGTGCACCGCAAGCACGCGTCCGTCTACGACCTGCCCGCGCGCCTTCCGCACGCCGCCGGCTCCCTCATCGCCACCGAGGTCGGCGTCCTCAAGAAGCTCACCGAGGACGTCCAGCGGCCCTACGCGGTGGTCCTGGGCGGCGCCAAGGTCTCCGACAAGCTCGGCGTCATCGACCATCTGCTCGACAAGGCCGACCGGCTGCTGATCGGCGGCGGCATGGCCTACACCTTCCTGAAGGCCAAGGGGTACGAGGTCGGCAAGTCGCTGCTCCAGGAGGACCAGATCCCGGCCGTCAAGGGCTATCTGGAGCGCGCCGAGGAGCTGGGCGTGGAGTTCGTGCTGCCGGTGGACGTGCTGGCGGCGCCCGAGTTCCCCGATCTGAAGACCAAGGCGCCGGCCGACCCCACGGTCGTGGCGGCGGACGCCATCCCCGCGGAGCTGGAAGGCCTGGACATCGGCCCGGAGAGCCGTAAGCTCTACGCCGCGAAGCTCGCCGACGCGGCCACCGTCTTCTGGAACGGCCCGATGGGCGTCTTCGAGCACCCGGACTTCGCCGAGGGCACCAAGGCCGTCGCGCAGGGTCTGCTCGACTCTCCCGCCTTCACGGTCGTCGGCGGCGGCGACAGCGCCGCCGCCGTCCGTCAGCTGGGCTTCGACGAAAACGCCTTCGGGCACATCTCGACCGGCGGTGGCGCCAGCCTCGAATACCTCGAGGGCAAGACGCTTCCCGGCCTGGCCGCGCTGGAGGACTGACCAGCGTCGCACGCGCGGCTGCCGGGCCGCGGGTAACTACGAGACTCGCACTGCGCCGTGTGGGCGGAGAAGCGAGCATGGAAGGGCCGTGAGCGTCGCACGCGCGGCTGCCGGGCCGCGGGTAACTACGAGACTCGCACTGCGCCGTGTGGGCGGAGAAGCGAACATGGAAGGGCCGTGAGCGTCGCACGCGCGGCTGCCGGGCCGCGGGTAACTACGAGACTCGCACTGCGCCGTGTGGGCGGAGAAGCGAACATGGAAGGAGAGGCGTGAGTACACCGCCTACCCGTACCCCGCTGATGGCGGGCAACTGGAAGATGAACCTCAACCACCTCGAGGCCATCGCCCATGTCCAGAAGCTCGCCTTCGCGCTGACGGACAAGGACTACGAAGCCGTGGAGGTCGCGGTGCTGCCGCCCTTCACCGATCTGCGCTCGGTGCAGACGCTGGTCGACGGCGACAAGCTGCGGATCAAGTACGGCGCGCAGGATCTGTCGGCGCACGAATCGGGTGCCTACACCGGGGAGATCTCGGCCTCGATGCTGGCGAAGTTCAACTGCAGCTTCGTCACCGTCGGCCACTCCGAGCGCCGCCAGCACCACGGCGAGGACGAGCCGCTCGTCAACGCCAAGGTCAAGGCCGCCCTCAAGCACGGCCTGACCCCGATCCTGTGCGTCGGCGAGGAGCTGGCCGTCCGCGAGGCGGGCAACCATGTCAGCCACACCCTCGCCCAGGTCGAGGGCGGTCTCAAGGACGTCTCCGCCGAGGACGCTGCCGGGCTGGTCATCGCCTACGAGCCGGTCTGGGCCATCGGCACCGGGAAGGTCTGCGGCGAAGAGGATGCCCAGGAGGTCTGCGGTGCGATCCGCGGGCGGCTGGCCGAGCTGTACGACGACGGGGCGACCGCGCAGCAGGTCCGCATCCAGTACGGCGGCTCCGTCAAGGCCGGCAACGTCGCCAAGATCATGGCGCAGCCCGACATCGACGGCGCGCTCGTCGGCGGCGCCTCGCTGGACGCGGAGGAATTCGTCAAGATCATCCGCTTCCGGGACCAGTGAGCGTCCGCTTCCACCACCGGTGGGACAGCAGCGTGTGACGGCGGGCCGTCGCCCGTCGTAGTCTTGCGGGGGCCGGACCCGCGGTCCGGCCCCCGTAAGCGTTCGTAACGTTAAGTGTCCAGCCACGATCCGAGAGAGTTGGTCCAGCCGTGGTCATGGGGTTCTCAATCGCCCTCATCGTCTTCAGTGCGCTGCTGTTGCTGCTGGTGCTGATGCACAAGGGCAAGGGCGGCGGCCTCTCCGACATGTTCGGTGGCGGTATGCAGTCCTCCGTCGGCGGCTCGTCGGTGGCCGAGCGCAACCTCGACCGGATCACGGTCGTCGTGGGCCTGGCGTGGTTCGCCATCATCGTCGTGCTCGGTCTGCTGATGAAGTTCGACAGCTGATCGTCGGATCGTACGGTTCTGATCCGGTATGCGGGCTTCGGCGATTCACAGTTGGCGCCTGCACAACGGCTGACAGGGCGTTGCACCCCCTGCCTATCATGAGGGTCCGCGTCCGGTACCGACGCAGTAACTCCGGTCACCGGGCGCGCGTTGGGCCCTACGTACACTAGGGCGCCCGCAGCGGAGCGCGCAGTGCCGACGCTCCGTGGCACCGTGAGGCAGGGAGTTACGACCGTGGCAAGTGGCAACGCGATCCGGGGCAGCCGGGTCGGAGCGGGGCCGATGGGGGAGGCCGAGCGAGGCGAGTCCGCACCCCGCCTCCGCATCTCCTTCTGGTGCTCCAACGGGCACGAGACCCAGCCGAGCTTCGCCAGCGACGCGCAGATCCCGGAGACCTGGGACTGTCCGCGCTGTGGCTTCCCAGCAGGAACGGACCGGGACAATCCCCCGGACCCCCCGCGTACCGAGCCGTACAAGACCCACCTCGCCTATGTGCGGGAGCGGCGCAGCGACGCGGACGGCGAGGCGATTCTCGCCGAGGCGCTCGCCAAGCTCAGGGGCGAGATCTGAGGCGATCCGGGCCGACGCGCCGACGCCGTCAGGGCACCTGCACCACTCATGACACCGAACGACGGACGGCTCGGCCGCGCACCGAGGGGCGGTGCGCGGCCGGGCCGTTCATCGTCTAGGTTGGAGGACGGCGGGGTTCGTTACGAGAGGAATGGGCTGGTTTCGCTGATGAACGCTGAAGGCCGCACCCGACTCGACCAGCTGCCCGAGTGGCACGCGCTGTCCAAGCACCGCGACGAGTTCGGCCTCACGCACCTGCGGCGACTGTTCGAGGACGACCCGCAGCGCGCCGAGCGCTACACCGTTCGGGTCGGCGACCTCCACATCGATTACTCCAAGAACCTGGTCACCGACGAGACGCTGCGCCTGCTGCGGCAACTCGCTGAGGCGGCGGGCGTGGCCCGGCTGCGGGACGCGATGTTCGAGGGCGAGAAGATCAACGTCACCGAGGACCGCGCCGTTCTGCACACGGCGCTGCGCACTCCTGAGTCGGCGACCGTCCGGGTGGACGGCGAGAACGTGATGCGCAAGGTGCACCAAGTCCTCATCAGGATGGGCACCTTCGCCGGCAGGATCCGCGAGGGCCACTGGCGGGGCCACACCGGAGAGCGCATCAAGAACATCGTCAACATCGGTATCGGCGGCTCCGATCTCGGCCCGAAGATGGCCTACGAGGCGCTGCGCCCGTACACCCGGCGGGACATGACCTTCCGTTTCGTCTCCAACGTGGACGGCGCGGATCTGCACGAGGCCGTCCGGGACCTGGACCCGGCCGAGACGCTGTTCATCGTCGCCTCCAAGACCTTCACCACCGTCGAGACCCTCACCAACGCCAAGGCCGCGCGCGCCTGGCTGCTGGCCGGGCTGGGTGGGGACTCGTCGGCCGTCGCCAAGCACTTCGTGGCCGTCTCCACCAATGCGGAGAAGGTCGCGGAGTTCGGCATCAACACCGACAACATGTTCGAGTTCTGGGACTGGGTCGGCGGTCGCTACTCCTACGACTCGGCCATCGGTCTCTCCTTGATGGTGGCCATCGGCCCCGAGTGCTTCGGTGACATGCTCGCCGGCTTCCATCTGATGGACGAGCACTTCCGCTCCGCGCCCTTCGAGGCCAACGCGCCGCTGCTGCTGGGCCTGTTGGGCATCTGGTACGGCAACTTCCACGACGCGCAGTCGCACGCGGTACTGCCCTACAGCCACTACCTGTCCCAGTTCACCGCCTATCTGCAGCAGTTGGACATGGAGTCCAACGGCAAGTCGACCACCCGCGAGGGCGGTCCCGTCGCATGGCAGACCGGACCCGTCGTCTGGGGCACTCCCGGCACCAACGGACAGCACGCCTACTACCAGCTGCTGCACCAGGGCACCAAGATGATCCCCGCCGACCTGATCGGCTTCGCCGACCCCGTCGCCGAGCTCGGCGAGCTGCGCGACCAGCACGACCTGCTGATGGCGAACCTCTTCGCCCAGGGGCAGGCCCTCGCCTTCGGCAAGACGGCGGAGGAGGTGCGTGCCGAGGGCGTCCCGGAGGCCCAGGTCCCGCACCGCACCTTCCCCGGCAACCGCCCCACGACCACCATCCTGGCCTCCGCGCTCACCCCCTCCGTGCTCGGCCAGCTCGTGGCCCTCTACGAGCACAAGGTGTTCGTCCAGGGCGCCATCTGGAACATCGACTCCTTCGACCAGTGGGGCGTCGAGCTCGGCAAGGTCCTCGCCAAGCGCCTCGAACCGGCGCTCACCGAGGGAGCGCGCGTGTCGGGCCTGGACGCCTCCACCGAAGCCCTGGTCGACCGCTACCGCTCCCTGCGGGGCCGCACCGCCTAGACAGTGAGGCAGCCCCTCCCCCTGCCGAACGGGGGAGGGGCTGCTTCTCGACGGCCCCCGGGCGGGGCACCCGGGTCGAGACGGCCGGTCAGGCGTCGGTCGGCAACCGGGAGGCCGCCGCCTCGTCCAGGAGCCACAGGGTGCGGGAGCGCCCGTGCACGGCGGCGGCCGGGGCCTGCAGTTCGCCGGGGGCCGAGAGGGCGAGGGCGACCGCGTCGGCCTTGTCCTCACCGGCTGCGAGCAGCCACACCTCCTCGGCGGCGCGGATCGCGGGCAGTGTCAGCGACAGCCGGGTGGGCGGCGGCTTCGGCGCTCCGTGGACGCCGACGACGGTGCGCTCGGTCTCCCGCAGCGCCGGGTGCTCCGGGAAGAGGGAGGCGACGTGGGTGTCGGGGCCGACACCCAGCAGCAGCACGTCGAAGGCGGGGACCCGCACCGTCGGGTCGCCCTCCGCCGCGGCGGCCAGCTCCGTCGCGTACGCCTCGGCGGCGGCCTCGGCGTCGCCCGCGTACCGGCCGTCGGAGGGCGGCATCACATGCACCCGCGCGGGGTCCAGCTCGACCGCGTCCAGCAGGGCCTCACGGGCCTGGGTGTGGTTGCGTTCCGGGTCGCCCTCGGGGAGGAACCGCTCGTCGCCCCACCACACGTCCAGCCGTGTCCAGTCGATCCGCTCCCGTGCCCGCGGCGAGTCGGCGAGCGCGGCCAGCAGCGCGTTGCCGTTGCGGCCTCCGGTCAGCACGACCGACGCCGTGCCGCGCGCGGCCTGTGCGTCGGTCAGCCGGGTGACCAGCCGCTCCGCGGTGGCCAGGGCGAGCGCGTCCTTGTCGGGGTGTGGGACCACCTCGGGGGCCGCGCTCACTTCGTGGCCTTCTTCGTGTTCGACCGGTTCGAGCGCCCCTTGGGCTTCGCCGGGGCGGGCTCGGCCGCCGGCTCCGCGGTGGAGGGCTCCTCCGCCTGTCCGGAGGCCTCGGCCGGGGCGGGTGCCGGTGCGGCCGGGGTGGGGTGTGCCGGGTCGGGCCCCGAGATCTTGTTGATGCCGAAGCTGACGGCCTCGGCGTACGCCTCGTCCGGGTCGAGCCGTCGCAGTTCCTCGGCGAGCAGTTCGGCCGTGCTGCGCCGCTGGAGGGCGACGTGCCGGTCGGGCTGGCCGGGGACGGCGAGTTCGGCCAGCGAGCCGTTGGCGCGGTCGAGGCAGATCTGGCCTTCGACGGTCTCCATCCGTACCCCGGTGATGCCGGGGCCTTCGGAGATCCGGCGCTCGACGGGGACCCGCAGCCGCTCGGCGAGCCAGAGGGCGAGCAGTTCGCTGGAGGGGTTGTACTCCTCGCCTTCGACGACGGCCGAGTTGATGGTGGTCTGCTTCTGGTCCACCGAGGCGGCGAGCATGCTGCGCCAAGGGGTGATGCGGGTCCAGGCCAGATCGGTGTCGCCGGGCGCGTAGGTGGTGGCACGCAGACTGAGGGCGCCGACGGGGTCCTCCGTCGCCGCGGCGTCGGTGATGCGCCGTTGGGCCAGTTTCCCCAGCGGGTCCTCGGCAGGGTTCTCGGGCGCGTCCTCGGGCCACCACACGACCACCGGGGCGTCCGGCAGCAGCAGGGGCAGGACGACGCTGTGGGCGTGGGAGGCGAGTTCGCCGTGCAGCCGCAGGATGATCGTTTCGCCGGAGCCCGCCTCGCCCACGTCGCTGCCGACCCGGACCTCGGCGTCGAGCCGGTGCTGCGCCCGGTCGCGGGGGGAGCGGCCGGGGCGGCGGACGACGACGAGGATCCGCGAGGGATGCTCCTTGGAGGCGCCGCTGGCGGCCTTGAGCGCGTCGTAGTGGTTGCCCTCGTCGGTGACGATGACGAGGGTCAGCACCATGCCCATGGCGGGCGAGCCGAGGGAGCGGCGCGCCTTGACCAGTTCGGCGTTGATGCGGCTGGACGTGGTGTCCGTCAGGTCGATGTTCATGGCCGCCGCCAAATCCGTCCGTCGCGTGCGAGCATCTCGTCGGCGGCCTGGGGTCCCCAGGTGCCGGCGGGGTACTGCTCGGGCTTGCCGTGCTTGTCCCAGTACTCCTCGATCGGGTCGAGGATCTCCCAGGAGCGTTCGACCTCCTGGTGCCGGGGGAAGAGGTTCGCATCCCCCAGCAGGACGTCGAGGATGAGGCGTTCGTACGCCTCGGGGCTGGACTCGGTGAAGGACTCGCCGTAGGCGAAATCCATGGTCACGTCCCGGATCTCCATCTGGGTGCCGGGCACCTTCGAGCCGAAGCGGATCGTCACGCCCTCGTCCGGCTGGACGCGGATGACGAGCGCGTTCTGGCCCAGTTCCTGGGTGTCGGTGGCGTCGAAGGGGGAGTGGGGCGCGCGCTGGAACATCACCGCGATCTCGGTCACCCGGCGGCCCAGCCGCTTGCCGGTGCGCAGATAGAAGGGGACCCCGGCCCAGCGCCGGTTGTCGATCCCCAGCTTGATCGCGGCGTAGGTGTCGGTCTTCGAGTTGGGGTCGATGCCCTCCTCGTCGAGATAGCCGGGCACCTTCTCGCCGCCCTGCCAGCCTTCCGCGTACTGCCCCCGCACGGTGTACTTGCCCAGGTCCTTCGGCAGCCGTACGGAGTTGAGGACCTTGAGCTTCTCGGTCAGCAGCGCCTTGGCGTCGAAGGAGGTGGGTTCCTCCATGGCGGTCAGGGCGAGCAGTTGGAGGAGGTGGTTCTGGATGACGTCGCGGGCCGAGCCGATGCCGTCGTAGTAGCCGGCCCGGCCGCCGATGCCGATGTCCTCGGCCATGGTGATCTGCACATGGTCGACGTAGCTGCGGTTCCACAGCGGTTCGAACATCGTGTTGGCGAACCGGAGGGCGAGGATGTTCTGGACCGTCTCCTTGCCGAGGTAGTGGTCGATCCGGAAGACCTCGCTGGCCCGGAACACCTCATGGATGACGGCGTTCAGCTCCTGTGCCGACTTCAGATCGTGGCCGAACGGCTTCTCGATGACCGCGCGGCGCCAGGAGCCGGGTTCGGCGTCGGACAGGCCGTGCTTCTTCAGCTGGGAGACGACGGTGGGGAAGAACTTGGGCGGTACGGAGAGGTAGAAGGCGAAGTTGCCGCCGGTGCCCCGCGACTTGTCCAGCTCGTCGATGGTGGTCCGGAGCGTCTCGAACGCCTGGTCGTCGTGGAACTCGCCGGGAACGAAGCGCATGCCCTGGGCGAGCTGCTGCCAGACCTCCTCGCGGAAGGTGGTGCGGGAGTGCTCCTTGACCGCGTCGTGCACGACCTGGGCGAAGTCCTCGTCCTCCCAGTCGCGCCGGGCGAAGCCGACGAGGGAGAAGCCCGGGGGGAGGAGCCCGCGGTTGGCGAGGTCGTACACCGCAGGCATCAGCTTTTTCCGTGACAAATCGCCCGTGACGCCAAAGATGACCAGGCCCGACGGCCCCGCGATACGCGGGAGCCGTCGGTCCTGAGCGTCACGCAGCGGGTTGGCTGTGCCGCTCGCGCTGCTCAATTCGGTTACGCCTCCTTCGGGGCCAGGCGCTGGAGCTCTGCCTCGGTGGACTTGAGCAGGTCGTTCCAGGAGTCCTCGAACTTCTGCACGCCCTCGTCCTCGAGCACCTTGACGACGTCGTCGTAGGAGATGCCGAGCTCGGCGATGCTGTCGAGGACGCCCTGGGCCTCCTCGTAGCTGCCGCGGACCGCGTCGCCCTTGATCTCACCGTGGTCGCCCACGGCCTGCAGGGTGGCCTCCGGCATGGTGTTGACCGTGTTGGGCGCGACCAGTTCGGTGACGTACAGCGTGTCGGGCAGCTCCGGGTCCTTCACACCGGTCGACGCCCACAGCGGACGCTGCTGGTTGGCACCGGCCTTCTCCAGCGCCTGCCAGCGGTCGGAGGCGATGACCTCCTCGTAGGCCTGGTAGGCCAGCCGGGCGTTGGCGAGAGCCGCCTTGCTCTTGAGCGCCTTGGCCTCGTCGGTGCCCAGCGCCGTGAGCCGCTTGTCGAACTCGGTGTCCACGCGGGAGACGAAGAACGAGGCCACGGAGTGGATCTGGGACAGATCCATGCCCAGGCTCTTGGCCTTCTCCAGGCCGGCCATGTAGGCGTCCATGACCGCGCGGTAGCGCTCCAGCGAGAAGATCAGCGTGACGTTGACGCTGATCCCCTTGCCGATCGTCTCGGTGATCGCGGGGAGCCCGGCCTCGGTCGCCGGGATCTTGATGAAGGTGTTCGGCCGGTCCACCAGCCAGGCCAGCTGCCGGGCCTCGGCGACGGTGGCCTGGGTGTTGTGCGCCAGTCGCGGGTCGACCTCGATGGAGACCCGGCCGTCCTTGCCGCCGGTCGCGTCGTGGACCGGACGGAGGATGTCGGCGGCGTCGCGGACATCGGCCGTGGTGATCATGCGGACGGCCTCTTCGACCGAGACCCGGCGGGCCGCCAGGTCGGAGACCTGCTGCTGGTAACCGTCGCCCGCCGAGATCGCCTTCTGGAAGATGGTCGGGTTGGTGGTCACACCGACCACGTGCTGCTCGTCCATCAGCTCGCCGAGGTTGCCCGACGTGATGCGCTTGCGCGACAGGTCGTCCAGCCAGATCGCGACGCCTTCGTCGGAGAGGCGCTTCAGTGCGTCTGTCATGGGATTCGCATCTCCTGTGCTTGTTGGCTTCTAGTTGTGTCGGGCCGCTGTCAGCGGGCGGCCGCCTGCAGCGACTCCTTCGCCGCCAGGTGCACCGCCTCGGCGGTGAGACCGAACTCGCGGAAGAGGACCTTGCCGTCCGCCGAGGCACCGAAGTGCTCCAGCGACACGATCCGGCCGGCCTCGCCCACGTACCGGTGCCAGGTCAGGCCCACGCCCGCCTCGACGGCGACGCGCGCCTTGATGTCCGGCGGCAGCACGCTGTCGCGGTAGGACTGCTCCTGCTCCTCGAACCACTCCAGGCACGGCATCGAGACGACCCGGGTGGGCACGCCCTGCTCCTGCAGCCGCTCGCGCGCCTCGACGGCGAGCTGCACCTCCGAGCCGGTGCCGATGAGGACCACCTGCGGGTGGCCGCCCTCGGCCTCGAACAGCACGTAACCGCCCTTGGCCGCGGCCGGGTTGGCCTCGTAGGTCGGCACACCCTGGCGGGTCAGCGCGATGCCGTGCGGCGCCGGCTTGCTGCTGTGCCGGCGCATGATCTCCGCCCACACCTGGGAGGTCTCGTTGGCGTCCGCGGGACGGACCATGTTGAGACCCGGGATCGCGCGCAGCGCGGAGAGGTGTTCGATCGGCTGGTGCGTCGGACCGTCCTCGCCGAGGCCGATGGAGTCGTGCGTCCACACATAGGTGACGGGCGCCTTCATCAGCGCGGCGAGCCGGACGGCCGGGCGCATGTAGTCCGAGAAGACCAGGAACGTGCCGCCGTAGATCCGCGTGTTGCCGTGCAGCGCGATGCCGTTCATCGTCGAACCCATCGCGTGCTCGCGGATGCCCCAGTGCACCGTACGCCCGTACCGGTCGGCGCCCGGCAGCGGGTTGCCCTCCGGCAGGAACGAGGTCTTCGCGAACGTGGTGTTGTTCGAGCCGGCGAGGTCGGCGGAGCCGCCCCACAGCTCGGGGATGACCGGACCCAGCGCCTTGAGCACGCTGCCGGACGCCTTGCGGGTGGCCACCGACTCGCCCGCGGGGAAGACGGGCAGCGCCTTCTCCCAGCCCTCGGGCAGCCGGCCCTCGCGGATCCGGTCGAATTCGGCGGCGCGCTGCGGGTTGGCGGAGCGCCAGGCGGCCATCCGCTTCTCCCACTCGGCCTGCATCGCGCGGCCCCGGTCGCTGGCCTTGCGGACGTGCGCGAGGACCTCGTCGGAGACGTGGAAGTGCTTGTCGGGGTCGAAGCCCAGTACCCGCTTGGTGGCCGCGACCTCCTCCTCGCCCAGCGCCGAGCCGTGGGCCGCCTCGGTGTTCTGCGCGTTCGGGGCCGGCCAGGCGATGATGGACTGCATCGCGATGAAGGAGGGGCGCTCCGTCTCGGCCTGCGCCGCCTTCAGCGCCTTGTACAGCGCCTTCGGGTCGAGGTCGCCGTCCTCCTGCTGGGCGACGCGCTGCACATGCCAGCCGTAGGCCTCATAGCGCTTGAGGGTGTCCTCGGAGAACGCGGTCGCCGTGTCGCCCTCGATCGAGATGTGGTTGTCGTCCCACAGCACGATCAGGTTGCCGAGCTTCTGGTGGCCGGCGAGCGAGGACGCCTCGGCGGAGATGCCCTCCTCCAGGTCGCCGTCGCTGGCGATGACCCAGACGGTGTGGTCGAACGGGGACTCGCCCTCGGCCGTCTCCGGGTCGAACAGCCCGCGCTCGTAGCGCGCCGCCATCGCCATGCCGACCGCGTTGGCGACGCCCTGGCCCAGCGGTCCGGTCGTCGTCTCGACGCCCGCGGTGTGCCCGTGCTCGGGGTGGCCGGGGGTGCGGCTGCCCCAGGTGCGGAACGCCTTCAGGTCGTCCAGCTCCAGGCCGTACCCGGCCAGGAAGAGCTGGATGTACTGGGTCAGGCTCGAGTGGCCTGCGGAGAGGACGAAGCGGTCGCGGCCGGTCCAGTCCGGGTCGGTCGGGTCGTGGCGCATCAGCTTCTGGTAGAGCAGGTACGCGACGGGCGCCAGGCTCATGGCCGTGCCGGGATGGCCGTTACCGACCTTCTGTACGGAATCCATGGCCAGAACTCGAACCGTGTCCACGGCCTGCTGGTCCAGGTCGGTCCACTCAAGGTCTGTGGTGGTCGGCTTGGTGCTCACCCTGCGTCAGGGCTCCTCTCCACATGTTCGATGGCCGGTGTGTGTGCGCTCACCGGGCGGTGTCGAGCGTACCTCTGCCGGGACGTGCGACTTTTCGACAGTTCACTCTGTGGTCCTCACCGGGTCGTCGTCCCTTGGCCGCTGCCGACGATCGCGGGAACACCTCGTGAACGGCCAAGAGATAGGTGCTATTCCCATCGATTTCCGACGCACGGCGTCGGGACATCACTCCCAGGCTGACGTCTGTTCCCCCGATCCGCCCGTCGAACACGACCCGGTTGCCCCGTATCGGCCCCGCGACACGCCCCGGACCGGCCCCCGGTGCCCCGCGCGGACCCGGAGCCAACACGGTGACCCCCCATGACTGGCGAGGTATGGCCAACGTCTAAAGTGGCGTGGTACGCGCGAGCTTGACCCGGGCCTGCACCTTTCCTTCGGTGCGTCCGGGCGGGCTCGCTGGTTCCTTATGAGTCGATCAGGGGTGTCCGTGACGGCCGTCGAATCCCGTCCTGCGGGGACGCTGGAGCCCAGCGGCCACCTGCCGCTCGGTGCCCGCGTGAAGGCGTTCATCGAGCTGACCAAGCCGCGGATCATCGAGCTGCTTCTCATGACCACCGTCCCGGTCATGTTCCTGGCGGCTCAGGGCGTCCCCGACCTCTGGCTCGTGGTGATCACCTGTCTCGGTGGATATCTGTCCGCGGGCGGCGCCAACGCGCTGAACATGTACATCGACCGCGACATCGACGCGCTGATGCACCGCACCGAGGGGCGCCCTCTGGTCACCGGAAGGGTCAGCCCGCGCGAGTGCCTGGTGTTCGGCATCAGCCTGGCGGTCGTCTCCACCCTGATGTTCGGACTGCTGGTCAACTGGCTGTCCGCGGCGCTGTCCTTGGGGGCGCTTCTCTTCTACGTCGTCGTCTACACGATGCTCCTCAAGCGGCGCACCTCGCAGAACATCGTGTGGGGCGGCATCGCCGGCTGTCTGCCCGTCTTCATCGGCTGGTCGGCGGTCACCAACGAGCTCAGCTGGGCCGCCGTCATCCTCTTCCTGGTGATGTTCTTCTGGACGCCGCCGCACTACTGGCCGCTGTCGATGAAGGTCACGGAGGACTACAAGCGGGTCGGCGTGCCCATGCTTCCGGCCGTCGCCGGCAACGTCGTCGTCGCCAACCAGATCGTCGTCTACAGCTGGGTGATGGTGCTTGTCTCCCTGCTGCTGTGGCCGCTGGGCTACGTCGGCTGGTTCTACCCGCTGGTCGCGGTGGTGTCGGGCGGATTGTGGCTCTGGGAGGCGCACGCGCTGCGGGCTCGCGCCCGCGCCGGGCTCACGGGCGCCAAGCTCAAGGAGATGCGGCTCTTCCACTGGTCGATCACCTACGTCTCCCTGGTCTTCGCAGCCGTCGCCATCGACCCCTTCCTCCGCTGAGCGCCGCGCCGCGCCACCCGGAGAGCGCGACACGCTGAGCGCCACTCCCTGCTGAGCGCCACGCCCCGCTGAGGTCCGCACTCCACCGGCCGCCCTCCGGACAAGCCGAGGCCGCGTGCAAAAAGGCCCCCTCCCGGCATCGGGAGGGGGCCGCTGTCCTTCCGGCGGGGGAGGAAGCTACCGGTTCGCGGGGCCGCCCAGCTGCACCCCGGCCATCCGGGCCCACTCATAGGGGCCGGTCCGCATGTGTTCGGCCATCTCCCCGTCGAAGCTCTCCTTGGGAGTGACGCCCGCAGCCTGCACGGCGTCCTGGGCGACGTCCTTGGACGGTGCCATCAGGTCGCCCCAGGTGCCGTCCGCGCCCACCAGGGAGATACGGAAACCGGCCTGACCCACGTAGGCGATCTGCGCCTCGGCGCTTCCCCCGTGCCGCTGTGCGAAGGCACCGATCTGTTTGGTGAGGCGGGCTGTCCGCTTGCTGCTCTCTGCTGCCATACAGCAGATGCTACCCGCGGGTAGCCGAACCGGCGAGAGGGGCGGCCACAGGGGATTCCGCAGCGGTAACCGTCTCCGCCGGTTCCGTCCGGAGCGCCCGCTCCCGGGTGGAGAGCACCACCCGCAGCACTCCGATCCACACCAGCGTCGAGCCCAGCAGATGCAGGCCGACCAGCAACTCCGGCAGATCGGTGAAGTACTGCACATAGCCCAGGAGGCCCTGTCCGAGCAGGATGAGGATCAGATTGCGCGCGGTGCGCCGGGGGCCCATGGGCGCGTCCATCACGCGCAGGCCCGCGTAGAGCACCACGGCCAGGGACACCACGATCCAGGCGAAGACCGCGTGGGTGTGCGTCGCCAGCTCCACAGCGACGGGCATCCGCTTCACATCGCTGCTGTCACCCGCGTGCGGGCCCGAACCGGTGACGACCGTGCCGGCGACGATGAGGCAGGCGGTGAAGAAGGTCAGCACATAAGTGAGCTTCTTGACGGGCTTGCCCACCAGCGGCCGGGGCGGTGTGTCGCCCTCCCTGGCGCGCAGCCAGGTGAGGGTGGTGACGGTCAGCAGCGCCGTGGCGGCCAAAAAGTGCCCGGCGACCACGAACGGGTTCAGCTTCACCCACACCGTGATGCCGCCGACGACGCCGTTGCCCATCACGACCCAGAACTGCGACCAGGCGAGCCTGCTCAACCCCTTGCGGGCGGGCTTCGCCGACCGTACGGCGATGATGGTCCAGCCGACCGCGGCGGAGACCACCCAGGTCATCATGCGGTTGCCGAACTCGACGGCGCCGTGGAAGCCCATGGCGGAGGTGGCCGTGAGGCTGTCGTCGCTGCACTTGGGCCAGGTGTCGCAGCCCAGACCCGAGCCGGTGAGCCGCACGGCCCCACCGGTGACCACGATGACGATGCTCATCAGCAGCGCGGTGAAGGCGGCCCGCTCGACGGTGCGGGGCGAGGGCGTCCAGCGCGCGGCGATATACGCGATGGGGTTACGTACGACTTCGAGCAGATTCGGCACGGAGCCATGGTAGGGCGCCGCTTGTGCGCGCATTCACGAGGGGCGCCCTTCGGTCACCCGCTGCCGCTTCTTCGGGGCGCTCCCGGTCGAAGGGTCACTCCCACTTGAAGAAGCGGGCCGCGGCACCGAGACCCACAACCGCCCAGACCGCCAGTACGCCCAGATCGCTCCACGGAACACCCGCCCCGTGACGGAGCACGTCGCGCAGGCCGTCCGAGAGGGCGGAGATCGGCAGCAGCTGGAGCACGCTCTGTGCGGCGTGCGGGAACTTCTCCAGCGGGACGATGACGCCGCCACCGACCAGCAGCAGGATGAAGACCAGGTTGGCTCCCGCCAGTGTGGCCTCGGCCTTGAGCGTCCCGGCCATCAGCAGTCCGAGCCCCGAGAAGGCAGCCGTGCCGAGCAGCAGCAGGAGCAGCACCGTCGCCGGGTTGCCGTGCGGGGACCAGCCCAGCGCGAGCGCCACCACGGTCAGCAGCAGCACCTGCAGCGCCTCGATGACCACGACCGCGCAGGTCTTCGCCGTCATCAGCCCCCACCGCGGCAGCGGCGAGGCGCCGAGCCGCTTGAGGACGCCGTAGCGGCGCTCGAAGCCGGTGGCGATGGCCTGCCCGGTGAAGGCGGTCGAGAGCATCGCCAGCGCCAGGATGCCGGGCGCCAGGAAGTCGACCCGTGAGCCCGCCCCGGTGTCGACGATGTCGACGGCGCTGAAGAGCACCAGCAGCAGTGTGGGAATGATGACGGTGAGCAACAGCTGCTCACCGTTGCGCAGCTGCGTCCGTGTCTCCAGCCACGCCTGCGCCCGCACCATGCGCGGCAGCGGGGCGGCACCGGGCTGTGGTGCGTAGGTCCCCTCGACCCCGGTCTCCGAGTGCGCGCTCATGACCGCAGCTCCTTCCCCGTCAGCTCCAGGCTGCTGTCTTCCGGGGGGCGACCCCCGGGCCCCCGGCCGGTCCGGGTGGCCTGCCTCATGACCGCAGCTCCTTCCCCGTCAGCTCCAGGCTGCTGTCTTCCGGGGGGCGACCCCCGGGCCCCCGGCCGGTCCGGGTGACCTGCCTCATGACCGCAGCTCCTTCCCCGTCAGCTCCAGGAAGACGTCCTCCAGGGTTCGGCGCTCCACCGAGATGCGGTCCGGGAGGACACCGTTCTGGGCGCACCAGGACGTCACGGTGGCCAGCAGCTGGGGGTCGACGGTGCCGGTGAGGCGGTAGCTGCCCGGGGTGAGTTCCACCGCGACGGTCTCCGCGGGGAGGGCCTTGAGCAGTGACGCCAGGTCGAGTCCCGGGCGGCCGGTGAAGCGCAGGGTGTTTTCCGCGCCGCCCTTGCACAGCGCTTCGGGCGCGCCCTGGGCGATGACCTTGCCGCCGTCGACGATGGCGACGTCGTCGGACAGCTCCTCGGCCTCGTCCATGTAGTGCGTGGTCAGCACCACCGTCACGCCGTCCGCCCGCAGGTCGCGGACCAGGTCCCAGGTGGCGTGGCGAGCCTGCGGATCGAGACCGGCCGTCGGCTCGTCCAGGAAGACCAGCTCGGGGCGGCCGACCAGGGCCAGTGCGAGCGCGAGGCGCTGCTGCTGGCCGCCGGAGAGTCTGCGGTACGGGGTGCGCCCGCAGCCGCCCAGGCCCAGGCGTTCGATCAGCGCGGGCACGTCCAGCGGATGGGCGTGCAGCGTCGCCATGTGGCGCAGCGTCTCCTCGACCCGTGCCGTGGGGTAGATCCCGCCGCTCTGGAGCATCACCCCGATGCGGGGCCGCAGCTGCGACCCCTGGGTCACCGGATCGAGACCGAGCACCCGCACGGTGCCGGAATCCGGCCGGCGGTAGCCCTCGCAGGTTTCGATGGTGGTGGTCTTACCCGCTCCATTGGGGCCGAGGAACGCGGAGACGGTGCCCCGTGCGACGGTCAGGTCGAGCCCGTCGACGGCGGTCCTGCTGCCGTACCGCTTCACCAGCCCGGCGACTTCCACAGCCGCTGAACTTCGCATGCAGGGCAGTCTAAGGAGCGGGCCGTGCCACTCCTATGGCGGGCTGTACGCACCCGGGCGGGACCGTCCTGGTTAGGTCAGCCTTACGTGATGCACCCCATTGGGGCTGGTCACAGCCACCGCTTGCCGAGGTCAGCCGAATTAAGCAACAATGACGTTGTGAAAAAGAGGGAGCAGGCTCGGGAGGACCGACCGATGGCCGAAGAGGCCACCGGGGCAGTCGCCGCGTCGAAGCCCCCCGCAGCACAGCCCCCGACAGCACAGGATGAACAGCACGGCACGAGGAACAAGGTCGCGCGCTCCATTCTCGACCACGGTCCGTCCACCGCGGCCGAGCTGGCGCTGCGTCTGAGGCTGACCCAGGCCGCCGTCCGCCGTCACCTGGACGCGCTCGTCGCCGAGGGCGTCGTGGAGGCCCGCGCCAAGCGGGTCTACGGCTCGCGCGGCAGGGGGCGCCCCGCCAAGGTCTTCGCCCTGACGGACTGCGGCCGGGACGCCTTCGACCAGGCGTACGACCAGCTCGCCGCCGACGCCCTGCGGTGGATCGCCCGGACAGCGGGTGGCGGAGAGGTCGGGGAGGCCGCTGTCGCGGCCTTCGCCCGTGCCCGCGTCGAGGCCCAGGCGGCGAAATACCACGAGGCGCTGGAGAACGTCCCGTCCGAGGACAAGGCGCAGGCGCTGGCGCGCGCGCTGTCCGCGGACGGGTACGCTGCCACGGCGCGTGCCGCGCCCGCCCAAGCCGGCGAGCAGCTCTGCCAGCACCACTGCCCGGTGGCCCACACCGCCGAGCAGTTCCCCCAGCTGTGCGAGGCGGAGACGGAGGTCTTCTCCCGGCTGCTCGGCACGCACGTCCAGCGGCTGGCGACCATCGCGCACGGCGACGGAGTGTGTACGACCTTCATTCCCAGGACGCACGCACCCCCGAAGAGCGCGGCGAAGCCCCCGGCAGCCAGGGCCCCCGCACGACCACCCAAGACCACCAACAGCAACGCCAGCAACGCCACCGAAGCGAACGAGGCCGGGAGGAACCCCGCATGACCGCTCCTACGGAGACTGCTCACCCCGAGCTCGACGGGCTGGGCAAGTACGAGTACGGCTGGGCCGACCCCGATGCCGCGGGCGCAACCGCCAAGCGCGGCCTGTCCGAGGATGTCGTCCGCGACATCTCCGGGAAGAAGAACGAGCCCGACTGGATGCTCAAGCTGCGACTCAAGGGCCACAAGCTCTTCGAGAAGAAGCCGATGCCGAACTGGGGCTCGGACCTGTCGGGCATCGACTTCGACAACATCAAGTACTTCGTCCGGTCCACCGAGAAGCAGGCCCAGTCCTGGGAGGACCTGCCCGAGGACATCAAGAACACCTACGACAAGCTCGGTATCCCGGAGGCGGAGAAGCAGCGCCTGGTCGCCGGTGTCGCCGCGCAGTACGAGTCGGAGGTCGTCTACCACCAGATCCGTGAGGATCTGGAGAAGCAGGGCGTGCTGTTCCTGGACACGGACACGGCGCTGCGTGAGCACCCCGAGCTGTTCCAGGAGCACTTCGGCACGGTCATCCCGGCCGGTGACAACAAGTTCGCCGCGCTGAACACCGCCGTGTGGTCGGGCGGCTCCTTCATCTACGTGCCGCCGGGCGTGCACGTCGACATCCCGCTCCAGGCCTACTTCCGGATCAACACCGAGAACATGGGCCAGTTCGAGCGGACGCTGATCATCGTCGACGAGGACGCCTATGTGCACTACGTCGAGGGCTGCACGGCGCCGATCTACAACTCGGACTCGCTGCACTCGGCCGTCGTCGAGATCATCGTCAAGAAGGGCGGCCGCTGCCGCTACACGACGATCCAGAACTGGTCGAACAATGTCTACAACCTGGTCACCAAGCGCGCCGTGGCCTACGAGGGCGCGACCATGGAGTGGGTCGACGGCAACCTCGGCTCCAAGGTGACGATGAAGTACCCGGCGGTCTACCTCATGGGTGAGCACGCCAAGGGCGAGACGCTGTCCGTCGCCTTCGCCGGCGAGGGCCAGCACCAGGACGCGGGCGCCAAGATGGTCCACATGGCCCCCCGCACCTCCTCGAACATCGTCTCCAAGTCGGTGGCCCGCGGCGGTGGCCGCACCTCCTACCGCGGACTCATCGAGATCGGTGAGGGCGCCGAGGGCTCCAAGTCCAACGTGCTGTGCGACGCGCTGCTGGTCGACACCATCTCGCGCTCGGACACCTACCCTTACGTCGATGTCCGCGAGGACGACGTGACGATGGGCCACGAGGCGACCGTCTCCAAGGTCAGCGACGACCAGCTCTTCTACCTGATGAGCCGCGGGCTGTCCGAGGACGAGGCGATGGCGATGATCGTGCGCGGCTTCGTCGAGCCGATCGCCAAGGAGCTGCCCATGGAGTACGCGCTGGAGCTCAACCGGCTGATCGAGCTGCAGATGGAAGGCGCGGTCGGCTAGCCGCCATGGCTGCTGCCGAACGCGGTGGTTCCTGTCGTCGCAGATGCCTCCCCCAGCCTCCGGCCGGGAGGTCCCCCCAGACCTCTCGCCGCCGTGGTGACGCGCCGCGGCGGCGGAACAAGATTTCTGACCTAGGAAGCGAGCAGTACGGATCCCATGGCTGAGGCCCAGAACATTCCGGCTGGTTCCAGCACCACCGGAGCCATCGCGGTGGCCGCAGAGTCCACCACCGCCACGAGGATGAGCGCGCCGCCGTCCTTCGACGTGGCGGACTTCCCGGTGCCGCACGGCCGCGAGGAGGAGTGGCGCTTCACTCCTTTGGACCGGCTCAAGGGCCTGCACGACGGCACGGCGCAGGCGACCGGCACGGTCAAGACCGAGGTGTCGGCGCCCGACGGTGTCACCGTCGAGAAGGTGTCCCGGGACGACGCGCGTATCGGCCGGGCCGGCAAGCCGGTGGACCGGGTGGCGGCGCAGGCGTTCTCCTCGTTCGAGAAGGCCAGTGTCATCACGGTGCCCAAGGACGCGGTGCTGACCGAGCCGGTGCGGGTCAATCTGCACGGCGAGGGCGGCGTCACCTACGGGCACACCGTCTTCGACATCGGCGCCTTCGCCGAGGCCGTCATCGTCATCGACCACACGGGTGACGCGGTGCGCTCGGCCAACGTCGAGTTCGTCCTCGGTGACGGCGCCAAGGTCACCGTCGTCTCCGTCCAGGACTGGGACGACACCGCCGTGCACTGCTCGCAGCACAACGCCCTGGTGGGCCGGGACGCGTCGTTCAAGTCGGTCGTGGTCACCTTCGGCGGCGACCTGGTACGGCTCAACCCCCGGGTCAGCTACGGCGGCCCCGGCGCCGAGGCCGAGCTGTACGGGCTGTACTTCACCGACGCGGGGCAGCACCAGGAGCACCGGCTGCTGGTCGATCACGACACCCCCAACTGCCGCAGCAACGTCGCCTACAAGGGCGCGCTCCAGGGCGACGACGCGCACGCGGTGTGGATCGGTGACGTGCTCATCCGGGCGGAGGCCACCGGCACCGACACCTATGAGCTCAACCGCAACCTGGTGCTCACCGACGGCTCCCGGGTCGACTCGGTGCCCAATCTGGAGATCGAGACCGGCGAGATCGTCGGCGCCGGTCACGCCTCGGCGACCGGCCGCTTCGAGGACGACCAGCTGTTCTACCTGATGGCGCGCGGCATCCCGGAGCGCGAGGCACGCCGCCTGGTGGTGCGCGGCTTCTTCGCCGAGCTCGTCCAGCAGATCGGTCTGCCGGACGTGGAGGAGCGCCTCATCTCCCGGATCGAGGCGGAGCTGGAGGCGTCTGTCTCATGAGTGAGGAAGGCTTCGTCAAAGCGGCTTCGCTGAGCGAGCTGGAGGAGGACACCCCGCTGCGGGTGGAGCTGGGCGGCGTCCCGGTCTCCCTCGTGCGCACCGAGGGTGAGGTGTTCGCCATCAACGACATCTGCTCGCACGCCAACGTGTCGCTCTCCGAGGGCGAGGTGGAGGAGTGCAGTATCGAGTGCTGGCTGCACGGTTCCCGTTTCGACCTGCGGACCGGCAAGCCCTCCGGACTGCCCGCCACCCGCCCCGTCCCCGTGTACCCCGTAAAGATCGAAGGAGACGGCCCCGATGCGGCAGTGCTCGTCTCCGTCACACAGGAGTCCTGAAGCCCCCATGGCAACGCTTGAGATCAATGACCTGCACGTCTCCGTCGAGACCGAGGGCGGCCCCACCGAGATCCTGCGCGGCGTCGACCTGACTGTGAAGCAGGGCGAAACGCACGCGATCATGGGCCCGAACGGCTCCGGCAAGTCCACCCTGGCCTACTCGCTGGCGGGCCACCCGAAGTACACCGTCACCGGCGGCTCCGTGAAGCTCGACGGCGAGGACGTCCTGGAGATGTCCGTCGACGAGCGCGCCCGCGCGGGTGTCTTCCTCGCCATGCAGTACCCGGTCGAGGTCCCCGGTGTCTCCGTCTCCAACTTCCTGCGCACCTCCGCCACGGCCATCCGCGGCGAGGCCCCCAAGCTGCGTACCTGGGTCAAGGAGGTCAAGGAGGCCATGGAGCGCCTCTCGATCGACCCGGCGTTCGCCGAGCGCAACGTCAACGAGGGCTTCTCCGGCGGTGAGAAGAAGCGCCACGAGATCCTGCAGCTGGAGCTGCTGAAGCCGGCGATCGCGATCCTGGACGAGACCGACTCGGGCCTCGATGTGGACGCGCTGCGCGTCGTCTCCGAGGGCGTCAACCGCGTCCGTGAGTCCGGCGAGGTCGGCACCCTGCTGATCACGCACTACACGCGCATCCTGCGCTACATCAAGCCCGACTTCGTGCACGTCTTCGCCAAGGGCCGGATCGCCGAGTCCGGCGGGGCGGAGCTGGCCGACAAGCTGGAGGAAGAGGGCTACGAGGAGTACGTGAAGGGTGGTGCCACTGCGTGACACAGCTCCCGGGCCTGCTGGACACCGAGGCGATCCGTAAGGACTTTCCGATCCTGGACCGCCTGGTGCACGACGGGCAGAAGCTCGTCTACCTGGACAACGCCGCCACCTCGCAGAAGCCGACCCAGGTGCTCGACGCCCTGGCCGGTTACTACGAGAAGCACAACGCCAACGTCCACCGAGGCGTGCATGTGCTGGCCGAGGAGGCCACGGCGCTGTACGAGGGCGCGCGCGACAAGGTCGCCGCGTTCATCAACGCGCCCAGCCGCGACGAGGTGATCTTCACCAAGAACGCCTCGGAGTCGCTGAATCTGGTGGCGAACATGCTCGGCTGGGCCGACGAGCCCTACCGCGTCGAGCGGGACACCGAGATCGTCATCACGGAGATGGAGCACCACTCCAACATCGTTCCGTGGCAGCTGCTGTCGCAGCGCACCGGCGCGAAGCTGAAGTGGTTCGGCCTCACCGACGAGGGCCGGCTGGACATGGCCGGGATCGAGGAGCTGATCACGGAGCGCACCAAGGTGGTCGCGCTCACGCTCGTCTCCAACATCATGGGCACCTTCAACCCCGTCGAGGACATCGTGCGGCGGGCTCAGGAGGTGGGCGCGCTGGTCGTGGTGGATGCCTCGCAGGCCGCCCCGCACATGGTGCTGGACGTGCAGGCGCTGCAGGCCGACTTCGTCGCCTTCACCGGCCACAAGATGTGCGGTCCCACCGGGATCGGCGTGCTGTGGGGGCGTCAGGAGCTGCTCAACGACCTGCCGCCGTTCCTCGGTGGCGGGGAGATGATCGAGACCGTCACGATGCACTCGTCGACGTACGCTCCGGCACCGCACAAGTTCGAGGCGGGTACCCCGCCGGTCGCCCAGGCGGTCGGTCTGGGTGCGGCGGTGGACTATCTGACCGCGATCGGCATGGACCGCATCCAGCAGCACGAGCACGCGCTGACGGAGTACGCCGTACGCAAGCTCCAGGAGATCCCGGACCTGCGGATCATCGGCCCCGCCACGGCCGAGGACCGCGGCGCCACGATCTCGTTCACGCTGGGTGACATCCACCCGCATGACGTGGGCCAGGTCCTGGACGAGCAGGGCATCGCGGTGCGGGTCGGCCACCACTGCGCCCGCCCTGTCTGCCTGCGGTACGGAATTCCTGCGACGACGCGAGCGTCGTTCTATCTGTACTCCACGCCCGCCGAGGTGGACGCCCTGGCGGACGGGCTGGAGCACGTACGGAATTTCTTCGCTTAGGGGCTGTCGGTGAAGCTGGACTCGATGTACCAGGAAGTGATCCTGGACCACTACAAGCATCCGCACGGGCGTGGGCTGCGCGACGGCGACGCCGAGGTGCATCACGTCAATCCCACCTGCGGTGACGAGATCACCTTGCGGGTGCGGTACGACGGCGACACCATCGAGGACGTGTCGTACGAGGGCCAGGGCTGTTCCATCAGCCAGGCCAGCGCCTCGGTGCTGAACGAGCTGCTGGTCGGCAAGGAACTGGCCGAGGCCCGCAGGATCCAGGAGACGTTCCTGGAGCTGATGCAGTCCAAGGGCCAGCTGGAGCCGGACGACAGCATGGAGGACCTGCTGGAGGACGCCGTGGCGTTCGCCGGGGTCTCGAAGTACCCGGCGCGGGTGAAGTGCGCGCTGCTGAGCTGGATGGCGTGGAAGGACGCGACATCGAAGGCGCTCAGCGAGGTGGGCACGACGGCGCAGGCGCCGGGGACCGAAGCCGACTCGGCCAAGGAGAAGACCGCATGACCGAGATGACCATCAAGCCCGCGAGCGAGGAAGAGGTTCGCGAGGCGCTCATGGACGTCGTCGACCCTGAGCTGGGCATCGACGTCGTCAACCTCGGCCTGATCTACGGGATCCACGTCGATGACGCGAACATCGCGACCATCGACATGACGCTCACCTCGGCGGCCTGTCCGCTGACCGACGTCATCGAGGACCAGGCCCAGTCCGCCACCGAGGGCATCGTCAACGAGCTCAAGATCAACTGGGTCTGGATGCCGCCGTGGGGTCCGGACAAGATCACCGACGACGGTCGCGAGCAGCTCCGGGCGCTCGGCTTCAACGTCTGAGCGTTCTCGCTTCTCCGTACGTCCGCGCAGGACGGGAAACGGCCGCGCACCCCTCGGGTGCGCGGCCGTTCCGCGTGCGGGGAGAAGTATATGTACGACTGTACGCAACGTTGTGTACGCTCGTACGTATGGTCTATATGACGCTGGCAGGGGCGATCCTCGCCGAGATCCTGGGTACGACGTCGATGAAGTACAGCGACGGCTTCACCAAGCTGGTGCCCACGCTGATCACGGCGGCCGGCTATCTGGTGGCGTTCGTCCTGCTCGCGCAGGCTCTCAAGAGCATGCCCGTGGGGACGGCCTACGCCATCTGGTCGGGCGCCGGGACTGCGGCCATCGCGCTGATCGGCGTGGTGTTCATCGGCGAATCGGTGACGGCCGCGAAGATCCTCGGCCTCCTGCTGGTGATCTGCGGGGTGGTCGTCCTCAACCTGGGAGGGGCGCACTGATGGGCCGGCGCTACGACCCCGAGCGGCGGCAGCGCATCATCGACGCCGCCATCCGCATTGTGGAGCTCAAGGGCATAGCCGCCCTCAGCCACCGCGCAGTGGCTGCCGAGGCGGATGTGCCGCTCGGCTCCACCACCTACCACTTCGCCGGCCTCGACGATCTGCTGCTCGCCGCCCTGGAACAGGTCAGCTGCGAGCCGCATGCCGCGATCATGAGCTGGAGCGGCGAGTTGGACGACGACGCCTCGCTGGTCGACGGTCTGACCAGGGTGTTGGAGGAGTACGCCTCCGGCGGGCGCGGCCGGATCAGGCTGGAGTACGAGCTGTATCTGGCGGCGCTGCGCCGCCCGCTGCTGCAGCCGGTGGCCGCCGCGTGGCTGGACGACATGGTGCGGGTGCTGGCCCGCCACACCTGCGACGTGGCCACCGCGCGGGCACTGGTGGCGCTCATCGACGGGCTGCTGCTGCAGTTCCTGCTCACCGACCGGCCCTTCGACCGGGCGGAGGTGCGGGCCGCGCTGTCTCGGGTCGTCGGACACCGCGGCGACGGGGAGTGACCGTTCCGTGGACCGGTTCGTCATCGCAGGCCGAGTCCGGATAGCGTTCGAGGTATGACCGAAGCACCCACCTCTTCCCGCACCACCGGCGCCGTCGCCGTCGGGCTCGCCACCGTCGCCGCCGGGGGCACCGTACTGGACACCTGGTTTCCGCGGCCGGAGCTCGTCGACGAGCCCGGTCCCGCCGGCAGCGAGCGGCTGAGCCCCGAGCGCGCCGCGCAGCTGCTCGGCGAGAGCGCGCCGCAGGCCCTCGGTGAAGACCCCCGCCGCGGGGTCGAGGTCGTGGCCGTCCGGACGGTCATCTCCTCGCTGGACGACAAGCCGCTGGACGCGCACGACGTCTATCTGCGGCTCCACCTGCTCAGCCACCGGCTGGTCAAGCCGCACGGGCTGAGCCTGGAAGGGCAGTTCGCCCATCTGGCCAATGTCGCCTGGACCAACCTGGGCCCCGTGCCGGTGGACAAGGTCGAAGAGGTGCGGCTCGCCGCCCGTGCCTCGGGTGCGCAGCTGACCGTGACCAGCGTGGACAAGTTCCCGCGGATGACCGACTACGTCGTGCCCAAGGGCGTGCGCATCGGTGACGCCGACCGGGTCCGCCTCGGCGCGCACCTGGCCGAGGGCACCACGGTGATGCACGAGGGCTTCTGCAACTTCAACGCCGGCACCCTGGGCACCTCCATGGTCGAGGGCCGGATCAGCGCGGGCGTCGTCCTCGGCGACGGCACCGACCTGGGCGGCGGCGCCTCGATCATGGGCACTCTCTCCGGCGGCGGCAAGCAGGTCATCTCCATCGGGGAGCGCTGCCTGATCGGCGCCGAGGCGGGCATCGGGATCTCGCTCGGCGACGACTCCGTGGTGGAGGCCGGTCTCTACGTCACGGCCGGTACCCGCGTCACCCTCCCGGACGGGAAGGTCGTCAAGGCCCTGGAGCTGTCCGGTGCCAACAACCTGCTCTTCCGCCGCAACTCGGTCACCGGCGCCGTCGAGGCCCTGCAGCGCAGCGGCTCCTGGGGCGGGCTGAACGAGGCGCTGCACAGTCACAACTGAGCAACCGATCGGGAGGGTGCCGGTAGTGGCCGTCCCGACGCATGCCCGTAGGCCATAGGCTTACGGGCATGCGTGATCTTGGGGCCGGACTGCGGTACTTGGGGCAGGGACAGCGATGGGTGCTCGCCCACGGACGGTGGTTCGGGTTCGGGCTGTTGCCCGCGCTGATCACCCTCGTCCTGTACGCGGCGGCCCTGACAGCGCTCGGGTTCTACGCCGACGACATCGCCGCCTGGGCCACGCCCTTCGCGGACGACTGGGGCTCGACCGGACGGGCACTGACCCGGGGTGTCTTCGCCGTCATGCTGTGGGTCGGCGTGCTGATGCTGGCCGTGGTGACCTTCGCCGCCGTCACGCTGCTGATCGGTGAGCCCTTCTACGAGAAGCTCTCCGAACATGTGGAGCAGAGCGAGGGCGGGTTGCCCGAGGGCACGGTCGACCAGCCGCTGTGGCGGGAGCTGTGGACCGCGCTGTGCGACAGCGTCTTCGTCCTGTTCCGGACGCTGCTGTTGACGATCCCGCTGTTCTTCCTCGGCTTCGTCCCGCTGATCGGCCAGACCGTCGTGCCGGTGCTCGGATTCTGCGTCTCCGGCTTCTTCCTCACCCTGGAGCTGGCCTCCGTCGCGCTGCAGCGCCGGGGCGTTCCGGTGCGGGAGCGGCTGGTGATGCTGCGGCGGCGCAAGGCGCTCGCGCTCGGCTTCGGTGTGCCACTGGTGCTGGCCTTCCTGGTGCCGCTGCTGGCCGTCCCCCTGATGCCGGGCGCTGTCGCGGGGGCGACGCTGTTGGTGCGGGACCTTGTGGGGGCGCGGCCCGCGCCGGGCGCCGCGGGTGGCCCCGCACCTTACGGAGGGCCGCAGCCCGCGTACGGTACGCCGGGGCAGCCCGCTGCGCCGTACGGGCAGCCCCCGGCGCCGCCTGGGTACGGACCAACGGGGCGGGCCTGACGCCGTTTCGCCGTTGCGGGTCCGGGCGAACTCGCGGCTTGCGGTGCTCCCCCAGCCTCCGGCCGGGAGGTACCCCCGGGTCGCTCGCGCAGTTCCCCGCGCCCTTCGGGGCGCGGGTCACCGGCGGAGCCGGACCACCGAGGGATCGTGGTCGCTGGTCTGGTCGGCGAACTCGGAGTTGATGTGGACGATGTCGTACTCGGCCCGGCCGGCGCCCGGGCTGGTCAGCAGGTGGTCCAGGGTCTGCGAGTTGCCGTTGAAGACGTAGCCGTAGCGCTCGTCGGCGGGCAGCTGGTTCATCGGGCTGGTCAACGCGCGGCCCGAGCGCAGCGTCTTGAGCGCGGGTGAGAACGGGAAGTCGTTGAAGTCGCCGCCCGCCACGATGGCGGCCTTCGGGTCGATGGCCCGGATGTCCCGCACGAAGCGGTTGAGCAGCTCGGCCTGCTTCACGCGCTGCGGCTCCGAGTGCCGGGCGGGCGGCTGGAACCGGCCCTCCAGCGGCTGGTCACCGTCGAGGTCGCCGCCGCCCTTGGAGCTGAAGTGGTTGGCGACCACGAAGACCGTACGGCCCTGGAAGCGGAACTCGCCGGCCAGCGGCTTGCGACTGGCCTTCCACGCGGGGTCCTGCGGCGCGATCCGGGCCGGTGAGGCGGAGAGTGCGGGTTTGCCGCCCTCCTTCACGACCTGCACGGGGGTGGTCGTGTCGCCGCCGGGGCGGTCGGTGAAGGAGACGCGCTCAGGGTTGTAGAGGAAGGCGACGCGGATGTTGCCGCCGGGCTGGCCGCCGTCGGCCTTGTCCGCCGGATCGATCTGGCGCCACTGGTAGGAGGGGCCGCCCGCCTTCCGGATCGCGTCGGTCAGCATGGTGAGGGTCTTGCCGGCGCCGACCGTGCTGTCGTCCGTGGGCCCGGTGTCGTCCTGGACCTCCTCGACGGTGACGATGTCGGGCGAGGAGAGGTTGGTGACCAGCCCCTCGGCCAGCCGCTCGAACTTGGCGGGCGCCGACTTGGGGGAGAGGTTCTCGACGTTGTAGGTCGCCACCGCCAGCTCGTTCCGGCGCTGCTTGCGGGTCCGCTCGCGCTTCAGGCCGTTGTCCCGGTGCTCGCCCAGCGTGTTGGCGCGCAGCGTGTAGCCGCCGTACTGCTCGAAGTCCAGCGGTCCTTCGGTGGTGCCGCGCAGCTCGTCGCCCACATCCGCCGCGGGGAAGGGGTGCTCGTCCAGCGGGAGCAGCGAGGAGACCTTCAGCCGGGCCCCGTTCTGGTCCTGGTAGGAGCCGTAGAGGGTGCCGCCGCGCGGGGTGGGGTTCTGCTTCGGGTCGGTGGTCACCCACAGGTCGTGATAGGCGGAGGTGGGCCCGGTGACCCGTACATCACGGACGGCCACCCGCATGCCCTCCAGCGACTCGTAGCGGTCCAGCGCGTACCGGTTCGGCCGCAGCGTACGGTCCTCGATGCTGCCCCCGCCCGCGTCGGGCGCGTACGCCTCGGGGACCGAGTGCGGGGTGAGCCGCACGGCGCGCGGGAGCGTGCCGGACGGCGCGCCGGAGGAGAGGCGATCCGCCGGCTGCCAGGACGCGTCGACCAGTTCGGTGACCGACTGGTTGCCCGCCTCCTTGCCGCCCGGGTAGTACTCCTTGACCTTTCCGCTCACACGCAGCGCGTCTCCCGGCGAGACGCCGGGGCTCTCGCCCCCGGTGTAGACGAAGATCCCCTCGCTGGTCGCACGGTCGCGGTCGGGGCGCGGATCCTGGAGCCAGAAGCCCCGCGATCCTCCGAAGTCCCGTACTCCCGTGACGATTCCGGGGACATCGGCGACGCTCTGCCCGGCCAGTGGGGACAGCCGGGTTCTGCCCTGTATGTCATGGATACGCGGGGCCGTCGCGGATTCCGCGGCGTCGGGAGAGGCCGCCGCTCCTGTCGAGGCCGGCAGTACGAGCAGCGTGGAGCAGACGGCGGCGACGGTCAGCGCCGCACTCCTGGCCGGACGCGACGGAGAGGGAGACGCTGACAGGGGCGCCGAGGAGGACGCCGAGGAGGACGCCGAGGAGGACGCTGAGGGGGACGGCGAACGGGACGGCACGGAAGGCCTCCGAAGTACGTGGGGAACACGGACGTCTCTGCGCGGGGGGTCACTTGCGTGGGCATTCTCTACGCGCGTAAAGCATGGCGGGCCAACGGCAGTTGTCAAGGTCGTGACAGCTTGGGGGTCCGATGGGCCGCCGCCCTGTTACGTGCCTGGTGCACGATTCGGGCACCCGGGGACAGAACCCGTCTACGCTGGGTCCCCGCACCGTCCGGCAATCCGTAGGACCCGTAGGAGATGAACCCGCACATGACCGGTGACGACCGTCCCACCCTGCCGCCCGTACGGCTGCCCTCCGATGCCGAACTGGCACGGGACGCACTGGCCGCACCGCTGCTGGCGCGCGCTGTGGAGCTGACCCGCTGGGCGCGCGCGGCCGGCTCCGCGGGCGCGGGCATCCCGGTGGGCGCGGGCGGTGAACTCCTCTCCCAGCAGCTGAAGGAGGCCGCCGCGCACCTGGGCCTGACGGAGGACGAGGAGGCTCCGGCACTCGCCGCCGACGCGTGGAACTTCGCCGTGGACACCGGGCTGTTGGTCGTCGACGAGGACGCGGACGACGATGAAGCGGACGAGGAAGCAGCCGAAGAGGCAGGCGCAGGCGCAAGCGCTGCGGCAACCGGCGACGAGACCGCCCCCAGCAGCGACGAACCGGTGGGCGTCGCCACACCGGACGAGGAGTTCGACGGTCTGACCGGCGGCTCCGGTGGCTCCGTGCCCGCCCCCGACGAGATCCTCGAACTGTGGCGCACCGGCCTGGACACGGTGCTCGCGGACGCCGCGACGCCCAGCTTCGAGGAGCTGCTGGGCGGTATCGAGGGCGCGATCGGCGAGAACGGCGAGATCGACCCGGACGCCATCGACCTCGACGCCATGGACTGGAACCCGGAGGAGGAGGCCGAGGCGCTCGACAGCGCCCTCGGCAACCTCTATCTGCTCACCGCGACCGATCCCGCCGTCGCCGCGGGCTCCATGGTGCCGCTGCCCGTGCTGGCCGCCTCGATGACCGTGCCCGACGGCATGGAGGAGCCGACCGACGAGGTGCTGGAAGAGGTCTCGACGGCGATGATGCGGCTGGACGAGCAGTTCCGCATGCTGGAGCCGACCGGGCTGGTCGCCTACCAGCCGGTGGACGAGGCCCTCACCCGCGAGGCCGCCGAGGGTGAAGAGGCGCCCGGCGCCGACGACTTGAGCGCCGACGGCGCCGACCTCGACGAGGAAGACGTCACCCGCTACGGCATGGTGCGGCTCACCCCGCTCGGTCTGTACGGCGTACGTGAGCGGATGCGGGAGGCCGGCCTGGACGTACCCGCGGTCGGCGACCTCGCCGACGCCGGGGCCGACAAGCTGCTCGCCGCCCTGCCGGTCTACACGGAGGAGAACGCGCGCAGCGAGATCGAGACCTGGTTCGCGGCCCGAGCGACCGCCGAGGAGGCGGAGGGTGCCGGTGGCACGGCGGCTGCCGCCCGTGAGCTGTTGGCGGCCGCGCGCGGCACCGACGAGGCCGCGCCCGTCCGCCGGCTCGCCTGCCAGCAGGCACTCTCGCTCGCCGGGCCGGAGGCCGAGCCCGCACTGCGGGAGGTGCTGGAGGACCGGCAGCTGGGCGGGCTCGCGCGGGTCTGGCTCGCCGAGCGCGGGGCGGCCGATGTGCCGCAGCCGGACGAGGAGATGGTGTTCTGGCTCACGATCGACACCATCGCCGCGCAGGTCGCGACCGCCGGCGAGCCCGACGAACTGCGCGAGCTGGTGCGGGACCTGGTCGATCAGCACGCCGGGTTCTTCGACAAGGCGTGGCGGGTGGAGCACCCGGCCACCGGGGACGTGCTGGAGACCATGGGGCGGGTGCATCCCGACAAGGGGGTCGCCAAGGACGCCCGCAAAGCCGCTTTCAAAGCCCGCTCCCGCTGAGGCGGAGGGGTGGGGGCGCCCCCGGCGGGAGCCGGGGGCGCCCCGCTGCGGGAGCCGGGCCGCCCGACCGATAGCCGCACCGGCGGCCTCGCGAGCCGGGCCGTCGCCGTACCGGTCCCGTCCCGTCTCGGTGTCCGTCTCAGGCGGTCTCAGCGCCCGTCTCGTTCTGCGGGACGGTGCAGTGCGGAACCAGTCACTTCGTTTACCGTTGCACGCATGTCCGGACCCGCGTGCCTGCTGGCGCTCGCCCTCACGCTCTTCGCGGCCACCGCGTGGAGCGTCGACGACGCGCTCTGTCGCCGCCCGTACCGCTGACGGCGCGGCCCCCTGCGCAGCCTGACCTGTCCAGGACGCGTCCGCATTGTGAGAGCCCGCCGTCGCCGTGCCCTTTTCCGCTCGTACTCGCACGGAGACACCTGTGACGACCGCTGCTCCCCCTGACAACCCCCGCGCCACGCTGCCGGCTCCCGCCCCGACCTCCGCGCCCGCGCCCGCCGCGCCCGCCGTGCGATGGCTGCCACTCGCTGTCGCGCTGGCGCTCGGGCTGGCACTGACCGGATATGTGTGGTCGGCGCACGGCGCCGAACCCGGTGTCCTGCTACTGCTCGGCATCGGCCTCGGTGTCGGGCTCTTCCACTCCCGGTTCGGATTCACCTCCGCCTGGCGGCAGTTGATCGCCGTCGGCAACGGCACCGGGCTGCGGGCCCACGCACTGCTGCTCGGTACGACCGCCACCTTGTTCACGCTCGTCCTCGGGACCGGCACCGGTCTGTTCGGTTCGGCTCCCGCGCCCAGCGGGGGACCGCTCGGTGCCGGGCTGCTGCTGGGGGCCTTCCTCTTCGGCATCGGCATGCAACTCGGCGGCGCCTGCGCCTCGGGCACGCTGTTCGCCGTCGGCTCCGGACAGAGCACCATCGTGCTGACGCTCGGCGGCTTCGTCGTCGGCTCCACGCTCGCCGCGTGGCAGTACGGACTCTGGAGGGACCTGCCCGCCCTCGACCCGGTGCTCCTCTCCGACCACGTGGGCCGGCCGGGCTCCCTCGCGGTCACGCTCGCGCTGCTCGCGCTGGTCGTCCTGGGCACCCGGCGGGTGCAGGCCCGGCGCAACCCGCCGCCGGTGGGGGTGCCGCCGACCGCGCGCGGGACGCTCGCCCGCGTCGTACGGGGCTCCTGGCCGCTGGCGGCCGGTGCCCTGGTGCTCGCCGTGCTGGGCGCCGCCGTGCTGCTCGTCTCGGGCGGTGCCTGGGGTGTTACCAGTGCGTTCACCCTGTGGGGCAGCAAGATCACGGGCGCGCTGGGCGGCTCCCCGGAGAGCTGGGCGTACTGGCAGGAGCCGCAGAACGCCAAGGCGCTGGCCGGCTCGGTGCTGGCCGACAAGACCAGCCTCACCGACTTCGGCATCATGATCGGCGCGGCCGTCGCGGCAGCAGCCGGCGGGGTGTGGACGCTGCACAAGGGTGTTGCCTGGCGGACGGCGGGTGCTGCGGTGCTCGGCGGGATCCTGATGGGGATCGGCGCCCGGCTGGCGGGCGGCTGCAACATCGGCGCCTACCTGGCGGGTATCGCCTCCGGCAGCCTGCACGGCTGGATCTGGGGCGCCACCGCGCTGGCGGGCACCTGGGTCGGGCTGCGGCTGCGCCCGTATGCCGGGCTGACCAATCCGAAGCCGGGCGACGGCGTGTGCTGACGCGCGCACCCCGGCGTGCATCCTGACAGGCCGCCAAGGCGTGGTTCGTGTGTGGCGGGACCGGACTCGTGTGAGGCGCGGCGAGTCCGGTAACCCGCTGCCGGGATCCGCTCCGGCCTTTCCGTACGATCGAGCAGATCCGGCCTTTCCGGCTATACGGAACAAAGGGTGTGAATGCCGACGTGACAGAGAGCCCCGAGCGCCGGCCGGGGGGCAAGGCGACGGCCGGGCACGTTCCGCAGGCGGTCGCCGAGCTGCCCCACCAGGTCCGCGACGAACTGGCGCACCGGCTGCGTCGCAAAGGCAGCCCCTTCACCAGGGAGGATGTGCAGGTCGTCGAGGAGCCCATGCTCAAGCGGGCGGTCAGCGCCTCCGCGCTCGGCAACTGCATGGAGTGGTTCGACTTCGGCGTCTACAGCTATCTGGCCGCCACCATCGGCGAGGTCTTCTACCCGAACGCCTCCGACGCGGCGCAACTGCTGGCCTCGTTCGCGACCTTCGCCGCCGCCTTCGTCGTCCGTCCGCTGGGCGGGCTCTTCTTCGGGCCGCTCGGCGACAAGCTGGGGCGCCAGAAGGTGCTCGCCGCGACGATGATCCTGATGGCGTTCGGCACCTTCCTGATCGGCTTCATCCCCAGCTACGCCACCATCGGCATCGCGGCACCCATCCTCCTGCTGCTCGCACGCATGCTGCAGGGCTTCTCCACCGGCGGTGAGTACGGCGGCGCCACCACCTTCATCGCGGAGTTCTCGCCCGACCGCAGGCGCGGATTCCTCGGGAGCTGGCTCGACTTCGGCACCTTCGTCGGATACGCGCTCGGCTCGGTCCTGGTGACCGGGCTCAACCTCGCGCTGTCCGACAGCCAGATGCTCGCCTGGGGCTGGCGCATTCCGTTCCTGATCGCCGGACCGCTGGGGCTGATCGGCCTGTACATGCGGCTCAAGCTGGAGGAGTCCCCGGCGTTCCAGCAGCAGTTGGACGAGCACGAGCACGCCGTCGCCGAGCGGGAGGCCGAGCGGCACGAGTTCCGCACCATCCTGCGCCGGCACTGGGAGCCGTTGCTGATCTGCGTCGGCCTGGTGCTGCTCTACAACGTGACCAACTACATGGTCACCGGCTATCTGCCGACGTACCAGACGGAAGTGCTGGGCCGGGAGGGCACCACCGCCGATGTGCTGGTGCTGGTCGGCATGGTGTGGGTGGTGCTGCTGATCACCTTCATCGGCCGGCTGAGCGACCACGTCGGCCGGCGTCCGGTCTACCGCTGGGCGGCCGTCGGCCAGATCGTGCTGGCCGTCCCCGCGTTCATGCTGCTGCGTTCGGACGGCTGGCTGCTGCCCGCGCTGGGCGTGCTCATCCTGGCCACGCTGCTGGCCGGGTTCGCCGCACCGTCGGCTGCGACGCTGCCCGCGCTCTTCCCCACCAGCGTGCGCTACGCCGCCATGGGCATCGGCTTCAACTTCTCCGTCGCCGCCTTCGGCGGCACCACGCCGCTGGTCACCGAGAGCCTCGTCAGCGCGACGGGCAACAACCTGGTGCCCGGCTGCTATCTGATCGTCAGCGGACTGATCGGTCTGCTCGCCGTCCGCTTCATGCCGGAGACCGCGGGGGTCCCGCTGCACGGCTCGCAGCCCATGGTCAGCACGGAGCAGGAGGCCAAGGAGCTGATCTCCACCAGCCGCGACCTGCGGGGCATGCAGGAGGCGCAGGGCGTCAGCCGGCGGTAGGCCGCGCCCGGCCGGGGTCATGGGCCCGGTCCCGTAGGGCCGTCACCACAACGGCGAGCGTACCGAGGGCGACCGGCAGCAGGGCGAGGACGAGCGTCACGGTCGGCTGCTCGCCCTGCTTCTGGGGCGCGGTGCTCCACATCACCGTGCAGGCGACGGCCAGCGTCAGCCCCAGGCAGAACCCGAGGAAGAGCTGCGCCCGGGCGCCGCGCCGGGCCCCCTCGGCGGTCTTCGGCCGGTTGACCAGGCTCGAAACCTGTCGCCCCGGCGGCAGTTCGGACAGCGGCGTGATGCGCAGCGTGCCGTATGCCGTGCCGGCCAGCAGCGCCAGCGCTCCCGCGTGGACGAAGACGGGTACGAAGACGGTGGCCACCGACTTGTCCGCGTATCTGTCGACGCCGTCGCTGCCGAAGTGCTGCGGCACCTTCTCCGGCAGGTGCGGATAGACCACCATCCCCCACAGCAGGAGTCCCACCAGCACCAGCAGCCCCGGTATCAGCCACAGCCATGGGAAGGCCGGCCGTGCTGCCGCCCGGCTGCCGCTGCTGTGGTCGCCGCCCGCGCCCCGGTCCGTCTCCCCGTGCCCGCGCACTGCTCGCCTCCCCTTGTCGCCTGTGCGCCGTCGCCTGTGCGCCGTCGCCTGTGCGCTCTTCTTCCCGGTGGCCCCGCGCTCACTCCGCCTCGCGGCCCCAGACCAGGTGGTTGCCGCCCTGCCACTCGATGACCGCGTCGTCGTAGAGGTCGACGGTGGCGATGTCCAGGCCTGCGCCGGCAAGGTACTCGATCAGGTCGGTCAGCCCGTAGGCCGTCCCCAGCGTCTCGCCGTGCGCGGTGACACGGCGACCGCCGCCGGGAGCGGGAGGGTGGACGACGACGAGCGCACTCATGTCTCCAGGCTGCGTCAGCCACCGCCCCGATGCACCTCGGGGTCCGGCGGGGGTATGGCCCGGCCATGGCTGGTGCCCGTCATGATGTGCACGGCTCCTGGGAGGCCGACGGTGCGACGAAGACGTTCACGCACTGCCTCGCCCCCGACCTGCCGGCCGCCCACCGCGCGGGTCCTGGACCATGGCTGCGGGTACGGACGGCTCACGGCGCGGCTCGGCGAGTCGGGGTACTCCCATGTCGTGGGCGTCGACCCCTCGCGCGCCATGATCGAGCGCGGGTTGCGCGAGAACCCCCGACTGGCGCTCCACCACCAGTGCGAGCTGCCGCTGCCCGACCGGGACGGCGCCTACGACGCCGTGCTGCTGCTCGCCGTCCTGACCTGTGTGCCCGACGACGCGGCACAGAGCGCGACGCCGGCCGAGCTCGTCCGGGTGCTGCGTCCCGGCGGAGTGCTGTACGTCGGCGAGGTACCCCCGCAGCGGGATACGCGGAACGTGGCCCGCTACGAGCAGCACCAGCAGATCGCGCCGCACAGCCCTGGGGGCACCGCCCGGCCGAAGGCTGGGGGAGGCACGTTCACCACCGAGGACGGCGGCCTCTTCCGGCATCTGCCGGCGGACCGGCTGCGGGCGCTGCCGGACGACCACGGTTTCGCGGTCGCCGAGGAGCGGACCGGCACGGCGCCCACCCTCAACGGCCATGTGGCGGAGTGTCTGCAACTGGTGGCCCGGCGGCGCGCGGAGGGGTGAGCGCGCGCTCCAGCGTCTGCGCGGCCAGCGCGCGGGCGGCGCCGACCGGGTCGTCGACGACGGAGAGGCCGCGCAGCACCACGGCGCCCTCGTGCAGCAGCGCCAGCCCGTCGGCCAGCTCGTCGGGGTCGTGCGCACCGGCGGCCACCGAGAGCTCGTACAGATAGCCGCGCAGCCAGCGTTTCTGCTCGGTGATCACGCGGCGCGCCGGGTGTGCGGGGTCGGGGAGTTCGGCGGCGGCGTTGACGAAACCGCAGCCGCGCGGGTTGTGCTGCCGCATCCACTCCGCGAGCGCGTCGAAGGTGGCCAGCAGCGGCTCCCCGGCTCCGCTCCGGGCTCGGGTCCCGGCGGCGTGCGTGTCCACCCATGAGGTCAGCCAGGTGCGCCAGCGCAGATCGCGCTCGTGCAGATATGCCGTGATCAGCGCGTCCTTGCCGCCGAACCGGTCGTAGAGCGTCTTCTTGGTGGTGCCCGCCTCCTTGGCGATCAGATCCACGCCGACTGCCGTGATGCCGCGCTCGTAGAAGAGGGTGCTCGCCGCGTCGAGGATCTTGCGGGCGCCCGGGGTCAGCTGCGTGGCCGCCCCCGGCCCCGCCGCTGTCGCTGCCGCCGTCTCCGGCTCCTTCTTCGTCTTCGTCCCCACTGCCTCCGGCTCCCTTCGGCCGACCGGGCCGGAACCTCCGGCTCACCGATCCGCCCACCAGCACCACTTGCGGTAAACAGATCTGTCTACTTCACTGTACCCCTCGGCCAGATAAACCGATCGGTCTACCTGGTCGTGCGGACTGTTGATCCCTCATCCGACCCCTCGTCGAGGAGCTCTCCCGTGCCGGCACCACCCCTGTCCCTCCCGGCCCCCGTGGCCTCCGCCACCGTCTCCGCCGGACTCGTCGTCATGTGGAGCTCCGGCTTCATCGGTGCCGAACTCGGCACCCGGCAGGCCCCGGCCGACACCCTGCTGATGTGGCGGTTCCTCGTCGCGACGGCGCTGCTGGGCGGCGCCTGGCTGCTGTGGCGCCGCCGTCGGCTGCCGGCGCGCGCTCTCGCCGAGCAGGCGGCGATCGGACTGCTCTCCCAAGGTGTCTACCTCGGCTCCATCGTGTGGGCCGTCGGCCTGGGCGTTCCCTCCGGCACCTCCGCACTCATAGCCGCCCTCCAGCCACTCGCCGCCGGGGCGCTGGCCGGGCCGCTGCTCGGCGAACGGGTCACCCGGCGCCAGTGGGGCGGGCTCCTCGTCGGCCTCGTCGGCGTGGCGCTGGTCGTACGCGAGGACCTGGCGGCGCCCGGAGCGGCACCGGTCTGGGCGTACGCCCTGCCGTTCGCCGGGATGGCCGGACTGCTCGCCGCCAGCTTCCTGGAGCGCCGCGCCCGGCACCAGCTGCCCTCCGTCGACGCGGTGCCCCTGCACTGTGGCGTGAGCGCCCTGGTCTTCACGGCGGTCGCGGCAGGGCTCGGCCACGCGGCGCCCCCGGCCGCCTCCGGCGCGTTCTGGTTCGCCGTCGCCTGGGTCGTGGCGCTCTCCACCGTCGGCGGTTACGGCTTCTACTGGCTGAGCCTGCGCCGCAACGGTGTCACGGGGACCAGCGCGCTGATCTACCTCACTCCGCCGACCACGCTGCTGTGGGCGTACGCCATGTTCGGCGAGGCGCCGGGTACCGGTGCCGTGCTGGGCATGGTGGTGTGCGTCGCCGGAGTGGTGGCGGCGACGGTACGGCCCCGGGGCGCGCGTCCGCGACGTACGCGACGTACACGTACGGTGTACGCGAGCCGAAAGTGCCCGGAGCCGACCCCGCCGGCGGTGAAGACCCTGTGCACAGCGGAAACACCGGCCACGGCAAAGGAACCGCAAAGCGCGGCCGCTCGTTACTCCCGGCATGACCGCAATGACTCCCGGCTCCAATCTGCCGCTGACCGCGCAGCGCGTGGCGGTGGACGTGACCGCACCCAGCAAACTCGACGTCTCGGCCCTGCTGCTGAGCCCGGAGGGCAAGGTCCGCTCGGACGACGATTTCGTCTTCTACAACCAGCCCACCGCTCCCGGCGTGACACACAGCAGCGGTGCCACTGACAGCATCACCGTGGAGACCGGCGCGGTGCCCGCCGACGTCGACAAGGTCGTCGTCACCGCGAGCCCCGATACTCCCGGCGCCACCTTCGCCGGCACCGAGCCCACCGCCACGGTCCGCGACGCGGCGACCGGCGCGGTGCTCGCCACCTTCACCCCGCCGAAGCTGGGTGCCGAAACGGCACTGCTGGTGGTGGAGGTCTACCGCAGGAACGGCGCCTGGAAGGTGCGGGCCGTCGGACAGGGGTACTCCAACGGGCTGGGCGGTATCGCCTCGGACTTCGGCGTGAACGTGGAGGAGCCCGCCGCTCCGACCGCCCCCTCGGCCCCGACCGCCCCCTCGGCCCCCACGGCGCCCGCCGCCCCGCCGGCGCCCCCGGCTGCCGCCCCCGCCGCGCCGTCGGCGCCGTCCGCTCCCGCGGCTCCGTCCGCCCCCGCCGCAGCGGGTGCCGGGAAGATCAACCTGGACAAGGGCCGGGTCAACCTCCAGAAGAACCAGACGGTTTCCCTGGTCAAGGGAGGACGCCCGCTGCTCACCTCGGTCCGTATGGGGCTCGGCTGGGAGCCGGTCTTCCGGGCCGGCAGGCGGGCGAAGGACATCGACCTCGACGCCTCGGTGATCGCCTACGACGCCAACCGCAAGAAGATCGACGCCTGTTACTTCGGCAAGCTGGCCATCCTGGGCGGCGTCATCCAGCACTCCGGTGACAACCTCACCGGCGAGGGCGCCGGGGACGACGAGGTGATCACAGTCCACCTCGGCGACCTGCCGCCCGAGGTGATGGGACTGGTCTTCACCGTGAACTCCTTCTCCGGTCAGAAGTTCACGGACGTCGCCAAGGCGTACTGCCGACTGCTCGACGCCAGTGGCGGGGAACTGGTCCGCTACGACCTGACCCAGTCCGAATCGCGGACCGGCGTGCTGATGGCCAAGTTCATCCGCCAGTTCTCCGGTGAGTGGGAGATGACGGCACTCGGCCAGTACGTCGACTCGCGCACGGTGCGCGGCATGGTCAAGCCGGGCGCCGCGGCGCTGTAGCACCACGGCGCGTCGGCATCCGCTGCCAGGGGCGCGGGTCGAGGGTCAGAAGTCGAAGACGGGACCCGTGGCCTGACGCATGGCGCAGGTGTTGGGGAAGGTCTTCTTCCAGTTGACGGCCTCCCCCCGGTGGCTGCCGCGGGCGGCGACGGTCACCGGGGCGTGCTGCATGGTGCAGTGGCCGCGCTTGCCGGGCAGTGCGTCGAGGTTGCCGCGGGTCTTGTCGAACGCGGCACACGCCTCGGCGGCCTTCGGGTGCCGCCCGCGCGGGCTCGGCTCGCACTGCAGCAGGACGCCCCGGATCGCGGATTTCTCCGAGCCGGAGATGGTCAAGAAGACGCCCTGGGTGTCGCGGCCGGGATCGTGCTTGCCGTCGGCGGGGGCGCTCGCGGCGCCGGCGACGGGCGCGGGCTGGAAGATCAGCAGCGGCACGGCCAGCGCGGCTGCGGCCACAGCGGTGCGGGCGAGGTGCCGGGCAGGGAGTCGAGTGCTCACGGCCTCTCAACGAGGCCCGGCAGCGGGAGGACACGGGGCGCACCGCATCGCGGATGCGCGCGGCGCCGGAAGTCCGTGGGCTCCCCGCGCGCCTGTGCGGCACGCGGGGAGCCGCACTCAGGACTGCGGCCGACGGCCGTGGTTGGCCGCGTTGTTGCGACGAGCCTTCTTCTTGCGCCGACGCTTGGACGACATGGCGACTCCTTTCCACGCGAGGGATGAATAC
>NZ_JAGPXJ010000061.1:0-47150 GCF_018070605.1 Streptomyces sp. B15 | reverse complement strand
GGTGCGGGACGGCCGCTTTCGCGCCGAGTACGTGCCCGGCGGTGCGGCCTCCGGCCGGTGGACGACCAATGGGGGCGGTGCCCTGCAGATCCCGAAGGTGGTGCGCCGGGCGGTGGTCGCCGATCCCGGCTGGCGGCTGGTGGTGGCGGACGCCGACCAGATGGAGCCCCGGGTGCTGGCCGCCGTCTCCCGGGACCCTGGGCTGATGGCGGTGGCCGGCGGTGAGCAGGACCTGTACACGGCGCTGTCGGAGCGCGCGTTCTCCGGCGACCGCGCCCGGGCCAAGCTGGCGCTGCTCGGTGCGATCTACGGCCAGACCAGCGGCGACGGGCTGAAGAACCTCGCCGCGCTGCGAAGACGGTTCCCCGCTGCCGTCGCATACGTGGACGAGGCCGCCCGCGCCGGCGAGGAGGGCCGCCTGGTCCGCACCCACCTGGGCCGCACCTGCCCTCCGGTGGGCCACGGGGACGGGGACGGGGAAGCGGACGGGGAGGAGGCGAGCGGCACGGGCCCGGAGGCGGGCGAGGGTGTGGGCGGCGAAGCCGGTGACCCGGGCGCCGGTGGCCCGGGGGCGGCGCGGGCGCGGGGCCGCTTCACCCGGAACTTCGTGGTGCAGGGCAGCGCGGCCGACTGGGCGGTGCTGATGCTGGCAGCGCTGCGGCAGCGACTCGCGCCCCTCGCTGCCGAACTGGTGTTCTTCCAGCACGACGAGGTCATCGTGCACTGCCCCGCCGAGGAGGCCGAACAGGTGCGGGAGGCGATCACGGCGGCCGGTGAGCAGGCGGCCGTCGCCGCGTTCGGACCGACCCCCGTGCGGTTCACCTTCACCACGGGCGTCGTGGAGTGCTACGCGGACGCCAAGTGACCGGTTGTGCGGAGCCGCTCGCCGACGAGCGGTCCCGCACGTGTCGGGAGACGATCGGTGGGGCAGTCGTGCAGCCGTGCCCGGACCGTCACGTGAGCCCGGAGCTCCGAGAGCCCGAAGGGGATGATCATGACAGCGTCGGCGCAGATCGGTGTCACCGGATTGGCCGTCATGGGTCGCAACCTCGCGCGCAACTTCGCCCGCAACGGCTACACCGTCGCGCTGCACAACCGCACCGAGGCCCGCACCCGGGAACTGGTGGCGGAGTTCGGTGACGAAGGCGCCTTCGTACCCACCACCTCGGCCCGGGAGTTCGTGGCCGCTCTGCGGCGGCCACGCTGCCTGGTGATGATGGTGAAGGCGGGCGGGCCGACGGACGCGGTGATCGAGGAGTTCGCCGAGCTGGTGGAACCCGATGATGTCATCGTCGACGGCGGCAACGCGCACTTCGAGGACACCCGCCGCCGGGAAGCGGCGCTGCGCGAGCGCGGCATCCACTTCGTCGGCACGGGCATCTCGGGCGGCGAGGAGGGCGCGCTGCTGGGCCCGAGCATCATGCCGGGCGGCTCGGCGGAGTCGTACCAGGCGCTGGGCCCCCTGCTGGAGCGGATCGCGGCCCGCGCCCCGGACGGTGCGCCGTGCACCGCGCACATGGGGCCCGACGGGGCCGGTCACTTCGTGAAGATGGTGCACAACGGGATCGAGTACGCGGACATGCAGCTCATCGCGGAGGCGTACGACCTGCTGCGGAAAGTGGCCGGCCTGGCCCCCGCCGAGATCGCGGACGTCTTCCGGAGCTGGAACGAAGGGCGGCTGGACTCCTACCTCATCGAGATCACCGCCCAGGTCCTCACCCACACCGACGCGGACACCGGCCGGCCGTTCGTCGACATCGTGGCGGACCGCGCCGAGCAGAAGGGCACCGGCCGCTGGACCGTGCAGACGGCGCTCGATCTGGGGGTGCCGGTGCCGGGCATCGCGCAGGCGGTCTTCGCCCGCTCGCAGTCCGGCCACACCGCGTTGCGCGAGGCGGCGGCGTCCCTGCCCGGATCGCACCAGGACGCGGGCGCGCCGCGGCCGGCGGGGCCGGCGGGGCCGGCGGGGCCGGCGGGGCCGGCCCGGCTGCCGGAGGCGGAGAAGGCCCGCTTCGCCGAGCAGATCGAGCAGTCCCTCTACGCCTCCAAGGTCATCTCCTACGCCCAGGGCTGGGACATGATCCGCGCCGGGAGCGCGGAGTACGGCTGGGACATCGAACTGTCGTCCGTCGCCGCCGTCTGGCGTGCGGGCTGCATCATCCGTGCGGCGTTCCTCGACCGCATCCGCGCGGCGTTCGCCGAGCGCCCCGGCCTGCCCACGCTGCTGGCGGATCCGGAGTTCGGCGGGGAACTGGGCCGGGCTCAGGAAGCCTGGCGGGACACCGTCGCCACGGCGGCGCGGCACGGGGTGCCGACGCCGGGCATGTCGGGGGCGCTGGCCTACTACGATGGGCTGCGTGCCGACCGGCTCCCCGCCGCACTCACCCAGGCCCAACGCGACTACTTCGGCGCCCACACCTACCAGCGCGCCGACCGCGAGGGTACCTACCACACCCGATGGGGCGGCGACCGCCGGGAGACCCGCACCGATTAGCGGGCAGGCCCTCCCGTGTCGGGGAGCGCCCACAACGGGGTACGCCCACGGTGGGCCGCGTGCGTAACAGCACGGTCCCAGGGCCGTAGCCGGATGGTCCGCGGAGCACCCTGTCCCCTCCTCCCTCACGTCTTGATCAGCAGTACCGCTGAGAACCGACGCGAGGGAGACCCGATGGCCACCGGATGCCGTGACTGCGCGACCTGCACCAAGTCGGGGCTGGGGAAGCTCGGACAGAAGACCGCGGTCGGCCTGATGTACCTGTGCACCGTGGGAATCGGCTACGTCCTCAAGCGCGGGTTGCGGCGCCACTGCCCCCAGTGCGGGCATCTGCTGTCCAACCACGCACGGCGCGCGGACGGTTCGTTCCGCGACTGAGCGTACGAGTCGGACCGAACGGCAACTGCGCGGACCTCCTCGGTCCGTCGGGAGCTGCCCGCTCCCGACGGCGAGGGGTGCCCGCACCTCCATCGTCCGCTCCGATGCCGGACGTTGCCGCGGCGGAGCCCTGGCCCGGGCGGACTTGACGCGCGCCCTCGCGACAGCCGAGCACTCCGGATAGCGAACGCGCACTTACGGACAACGGACCGATTCCGGCCAAACCCTTGATGCGCTCCTGACAGACACTCATCCGGGTGGCACTCTGCGACTGGCCGCCGCGCTACCGCGCGAACGTCGAGCGGCCGTTCCCCACGCGGCGTTCGGGAGGTCCCGGCCGCCGCACCGGTTCCATCACGTTCCACTGGTTCCACCGGTTCAGCCTTGCTTCGCCTTGTTCTGCCGAGAACTGCCCGGACGGTCATCCGCCGCCGGGTCTCCCAGGCCGTACATCCCTGCGGCCCGCAGAAGGAGTCAGCATTGCGAAGATCAACCTCCCACGGAAACCCCGCCACCTCCCACAGACGTCGCCCCGCACGTCTTCCCCACCCCAGGGCGTCGGCCGGTATCGCGCTCGGCGCCGTCGCCGCTCTGCTCTCGGTCGCCGTCCAGAGCGGACCGGCCACGGCTGACGACCAGGACCGCGCCACCGCCCGTACCACCGCCGCCAAGGGAGCCGACTCCGGTGCCCTGCCCGCCGATCTGTCGCCCACCCAGCGCGCCGCGCTGCTGCGGAAGGCCGACAGCAAGAAGGCCGCAACCGCCGAGAAGCTGGGCCTGGGCGCCAAGGAGAAGCTGGTCGTCCGCGACGTGCTCAAGGACCGCGACGGCACCGTCCACACCCGCTACGAGCGCACCTACGACGGCCTGCCCGTCCTCGGTGGCGACATGATCGTCGAGACCACCAAGAAGGGCAGCACCGAAGAGGTCGTCCGCGCCTCGAAGCACGCGCTGAAGAACGTCCCCGCCAAGGCGAGCGTGCGACCGGGCACGGCGGAGCGGCAGGCACTCAAGGCCGCCGACGCCGCGGGCTCGGAGAAGACCGACGCCGACCGCGCGCCGCGCAAGGTCGTATGGCTGGCCAAGGGCAAGCCGACGCTGGCCTACGAGACGGTCGTCGGCGGGCTGCAGGACGACGGCACTCCCAACGAGTTGCACGTGGTCACCGACGCCCGCAGCGGCAAGAAGCTCTACCAGTGGCAGGCCGTCCAGAACGGCATCGGCAACACCCAGTACAGCGGCCAGGTCACCTTGAGCACGGCCAGGTCGGGGTCGAACTACACGCTGACCGACAACGACCGCGGCGGCCACCGGACCTACAACCTCAACCGCGGGACCTCCGGCACCGGCTCCCTGTTCTCCCAGTCCTCCGACACCTGGGGCAACGGCAGCCCGTCGAACGCCGCCACCGCCGGCGCCGACGCCCACTACGGCGCGGCGGAGACCTGGGACTACTACAAGGACGTGTTCGGCCGCTCCGGCATCCGCGGTGACGGCCGGGGCGCCTACTCCCGGGTCCACTACGGCAACAACTACGTCAACGCCTTCTGGAGCGACAGCTGCTTCTGCATGACGTACGGCGACGGATCGGGCAACAGCAAGCCGCTGACCTCGATGGACGTGGCGGCCCATGAGATGACCCACGGTCTCACCTCGGCCACAGCGGGCCTCATCTACAGCGGTGAGTCCGGCGGCCTGAACGAGGCGACCTCCGACATCCTGGCCACGGCGGTCGAGTTCCATGCCGCCAACTCCGCCGACAAGGGCGACTATCTCATCGGCGAGAAGATAGACATCCGCGGCAACGGCACCCCGCTGCGCTACCAGGACAAGCCCAGCCGGGACGGCGCCTCCAAGGACAACTGGTACGCGGGCATCGGCAACATCGACGTGCACTACTCGTCGGGCCCCGCCAACCACTGGTTCTATCTGCTGAGCGAGGGCAGCGGCGCCAAGGTCATCAACGGCGTCAGCTACGACTCGCCCACCGCGGACGGCCTTCCGGTCACCGGGATCGGCCGCGAGAAGGCCGCGCTCATCTGGTACAAGGCGCTGACCACGAAGTTCACCTCCACCACCAACTACGCCTCGGCACGCACCGGGACGCTCGCGGTGGCCGGTGAGCTGTACGGCACCGACAGCGCCGAGTACAAGGCCGTGGCGGACGCCTGGGCAGGCGTGGCGGTCGGTGCCCGCTCCGGCGGCGGCGACCCGGGCGACGGCAAGACGTTCACCAACGACGCCGATGTCTCCATCCCGGACTACCCGGGCGCGGCGGTCACCTCCAAGATCACCACCAGCGGGCTGACCGGCCGGGCGCCCAGCAACCTCAAGGTGGGTGTGAACATCGTCCACACCTACAGCGGTGACCTGCAGATCGATCTCATCGGCCCGAGCGGCAGATCGTATCGACTGCACAATGTGGCGGCCGACCCGACGCCGAACATCGACACCACCTACACGGTCGACGCTTCGGCGGAGAACGCCAACGGAGTCTGGCAACTGAGGGTCCGGGACCGGGGCCCGGCCGACACCGGTCACATCAACAGCTTCAAGCTCACCTTCCCGTAACCCTCCGGATTTCCCTCGCCCGGTGCGCTCCGCGCGGGGGAAGACCGCACAGGACGCGCCGTGCCGGAGCCTGGCTCCCGGCACGGCGTGCGTGTTTCCGCTCCCGGGTTCCCGGCTCGATACAAGCTTCCGTCAGCTGCGTCCTCTGCGGGAAGGCGCTGCCTTCTCGGCGTCCTGCTGTGTTCCGGGCCGGTCGCCGGGCTCCAGCGCGTGGTACTCGTGTGCCAGCAGGGAGTTCATGGTGCCGCTCAGGTGGGTGACGAACTCCTGGAACTGCCGCAGTTGTTCGGGCGGGTATCGGGAGATCTCCGCCGCCAGACGTTCGGAGTAGGACCCGAAGAACTTGATCGCCTGCGGCCTGACCTCGGGGCTGCTGCGCAGGGTGACGATCCGGCGATCGGTGTGCTCCCGTCTCCGTACGACGTGTCCCGCCTTCTCCAGCCGGTTCAGCAGTGCTGTCGTGGCTCCCGAGGAGAGGCCGATCCGCTCGCTCAACCGTGCGGGCGAGAGCGGGGCGCCCTTGTCCTCCGCGTACAGGATCTCGGCCAGCGCCGCTGCGTCCGTCGAGTGGAGGCCCAGCCAGGCGGCGAACCTCCGGGTGAATTCGGCGTAGTTGGCGCCGAAGGTCCGCAAGTCTTCCATCAGCCGCTCGGGACTGGTGTCGGCACGTGCCACCGTGTGCTCCTCCATCGCTCAGCTTCACATCCTGTCGGTCCGGCTCGGGGCTCCGCCGGGTCGAAGCAGACGCCCCGTCCTCGCCACTCGGCCCGTCGACGGTGCCTCACCCCTTCATGGGTCACTTCACCATAAAGATTCACCGCTGTGGAGTCGGGCCGGTGCCGCGCACGTTGACAATGACACTGCCGCGAAATAACTTCACCACGGAGATACTTCAGAGCGGAGAAACTGTGAACGGCACCCCGGAAGCCCCTCCCACCGCACGCCAGTGGCTCGGCCTGCTCGCCGTGTCCCTGGGTGTGGCCCTGATCGTGGTGGACATCACGATCGTCAATGTGATCCTGGCCCCGGTCATCGAGGACCTGAAGATCGACTCCGTCGAGGCCCAGTGGATCCAGGAGTCCTATGCGATCTCCTTCGCCGCGCTCCTCCTGCTGACCGGCCGCCTGTGCGACGTGCTCGGCGCGCGTAAGGTCTTCCTCGTCGGCCTGGTGGTGTTCGGGCTGACCAGCCTGCTGGCGGCCGCCGCACCTGACGGCGGCACCCTGATCCTCGCCCGGTTCCTCCAGGGCCTGGGGGCCGCGGCGATCCTCCCCACCTCCCTGGCACTGGTGAACGCCACCTTCACCGGCCGGGCGCGCGGACAGGCCTTCGCCATCTGGGGTTCGACCATCGGCGCCGCCGCGGCGGTCGGTCCACTGCTCGGTGGCCGGCTGGCGGACTTCTCCTGGCGCTGGGCCTTCGGCATCAACATCCCGCTGGTGGCCCTGATCATCGTCGGAGCCCTCTGCCATCTCGACGCCTCCCCGCGGGTGAACGCCCGCATCGACGCGGTGGGCAGTGCGCTGTCGGTCGTCGGGCTCGGACTGCTCGCCTTCGCCCTGATCGAGGGGCGCACCTACGGCTGGGTGGAGACGGTCGAGCCCTTGGAGCTGGGCGACTTCAGCTGGAGCGCGAACCCCTCGCCGGTCTTCGTGGCCCAGGTGGTGGCAGCCGTGGCGCTGCTGCTGTTCTGGCGCAGACAGGCCGCGCTCGGGAAGGCGGGGAACGAGCCGCTGATGGATGTGCGGCTCTTCTCGATCCACTCGTTCCGCAGCGGCAACTTCGTCACCCTGCTGGTGGGCGTCGGCGAGTTCGGCATCATCGCCGTGCTGCCGCTGTGGCTGCAGTTCGCGCTCGGCTACAGCGCCTTCGAGGCCGGCCTGGCCCTGGTCGCCCTCGCGGCCGGCAGCTTCTTCGCCAGCGGCGCCGGCTTCTCGATGGCCGCCTCGGTTCCCGCGCTCCAGCAGGTGCGTATCGGACTGGTGCTGGAGGCGGGCGGTCTGGTGATGCTGGGACTCATCGCCTCGACGGACAGCACCTGGTGGCTGATCGCCGCCTCCCTGTTCGTCTACGGCGTCGGCGTCGGTTTCGCGACCGCCCAGATCACCAACGTGGTCCTCGCCGATGTACCGGTGGGCAGCGCCGGGCAGGGCTCCGGCATCCAGAGCGCGGCGCGGGAACTGGGCTCCGCGCTGGGTATCGCCGTGTTGACCACGCTCTTCTTCAGCACCCTCGCCTCCGACCTCAGGAACCGGCTCGGCGATGCCGGCCTGAGCGGTGAGCAGGCCGACCGACTGAGCGACGTCGTCACCAGGAGCGCCGGCTCCGTCATCCCCTCCCTCTCGGACGACCCGCGCACGGCGGACGCGGCCGAAGCCGCCCGCGAGGCCATGGCACACGGCCTGGAACTGGCGAGCTACACCTGCGCGGCGCTGCTCATGCTGGCCCTCGCGGCAACGCTGTTCGTCACGGCGAAGAAGCCGGCCGCGCCGTCTGCCGAACCCGCTCTCCCCGGCCAGGAGGTCAGCGCCGGTTGACCGACCCGGACGGGGGCCGCCCCGACCGGCGGCGCCCCGGACCGGCCGAGCCGGTCCGGGGATCGGCCGGTCCGGGGATCCGCGCCGTAGGTCCGCAGTCCCCCGGAACCGGGATCCGAGATCCCCGATCCGAGATCCCCGGAGAAATTCCAACAGCGTGGCATATCCGGCGGGTTCAGCCGAGCCGTGAGATGAATCACAGAGAATTCACCGAACATGTGAGCAACTGCCCGGCATTGCGCGGAATGCCGGGCCAATTGGTTCACCCAATTCTTCCGGGCTTCAGAAATCCCTGGTCAACGGGGTTCCTCGAGCGCTTACGCTACAGGTCCGGACGCAAAAACCGCTGCGACCGGGAATGCCCTGTCCCTGCTTTTCAGCTCAGCGTGACCATTTCCTCGGCCGTTCATCATCCGTTCACCGTACGGATGATGAGCCGTTTCCATCATCGATCCTACCGCCTGGATTTCGCATGCCCAAACTTTCCGTCATCGTGCCGTGCCACAACGTGCAGCAATTCGCGGACGACACCCTGCGGAGTCTCGCCAACAACGCGGGTCCCGCAACGGAGTTCATCCTGGTCGACGACTGCTCCACGGATGCCACCCCGGAGATCCTGGACGGGTGGCGGCAGCGCCTCCCGCACACCACCGTCATCCGGCACGAGGAGAACAAGGGCATCGCCCAGAGCCGCAACAGCGGAATCGACGCCGCCCGCGGCGACTACCTCACCTTCCTCGACGGCGACGACTGGTACGGCCCCGGGTACCTCGACGAACTCGTATGCACCATCGAGGAGTTGGACTGCGACTTCGTACGGACCGACCATGTGCAGAGCACCGGGACCACCCGGGTCGTACGCCGCGCTCCGGCGCCGGTGCGGGACACGGTGCTGCACCCGCGGGACGTGATCGCTCCGCCGCAGGCGGAGACGATGGTGGACTATCCCTTCGTCTGGGCCGGCGTCTACCGGCGCAGCCTGTTCGACGACGGCGCGATGCGGTTCGCCGTGGACCTGCGCACCGCCGAGGACCGGCTGTGGACCTGGCGGCTGCATCTGAGGGCCCGGTCCTTCGCGGCGACCGGCCTGCTCGGCATGTTCTACCGACGCGGGGTGGCCACCTCGCTCACCCAGATCCGCGACGCCCGGCAGCTGGACTTCATCCCCGCCCACGACGCGCTGCTCGCCGACCTCGCCGGCGATCCCCAGGGCGAGCGGTTCCTGCCCAAGGCGGTGCGGACCTACTGCGCCCTGCTCGCCTTCCATCTGGCCAACATCCGGCGCTACCACAGACCGGTCGCCAGACGGCTGAAGAAGAGGGTGACCACCGCGCTGCAGGGCATGCCGCAGGATGTGCTGGACACGACGCTGGCAGGGATGGACCACGAACGCGCCGACAAGCTGCGGCGCTTCCGCACGGCGGGGAAGGCGGCCTGACCATGTCCGAGTCCCGTCGAACCCCTCAGCCGTCCCCCGCGGCCCGGTCCGCCCGCCCCGCGCCTGCCGAGCCCGTTCAGATCTTCGAGGTCTCCACGCTCTACGGGGTGGCGACCCTGGCCGCCTCCTTGGACGCGGGGCAGTTCGGTCCGCCCGGCGCGGCCCGCAGGATCCTGCTGGTGTCCAACAACGCCGCGACACCGGAGGCCGCGACCCGCCTCGTCACCATGAACGGCTTCGCCACCCTCGCCCAGCGCTTCGACGAGATCATCGACTGGAACGAGGCCATCCGCCCCTACCACCCCAGCACCTGGTCGCCGTTGCGCGACGAGTCACCCATGTGGGAGCGGATGTTCCGCAACGCCTGGCAGCTGGGCAGCGCACCGGTGGAACTGGTCGTGGAATCGGTGCATGTCAGCCCCGCCAGGGCGCTGGCCACGATCTTCAGCGGCAGTGCCATCCACGTCTATGCGGACGGCCTGATGAGCTACGGACCCACCAGGGAGCGGCTGCCCCAGTGGCTGGGCTGCCGGATCCAGCGGTTGCTGCATCTCGATCTGGTGCCCGGGTTGCGCCCACTGCTGCTCGCCGAGCACACCGTACGACCCGAGATCGTGCCCAGTGACGCCTTTGTGAAGGTGCTCGGCGAGCTGGGCGAGGCCGCCGCCGGGGAGCCGGAGCTGGCTCGGGTCGCCGCGGACCGCCCGACCGCCGTACTGCTGGGGCAGTATCTCGCCGCGCTGAACATCCTCACCCCCGAGGAGGAGGAAGAGCTGCACGCGCGCATGCTGCGGGGTGCGGCTGCGGCGGGCCACGAGTGTGTGGTGTTCAAGCCGCACCCCACCGCCCCCGCACGCTACTCCCAGGTGCTGGAGAAGGCCGCCGCCCAGGAAGGAGTGCGGCTGCACATCCTGCGGGGCCCGGTGCTGGCCGAAGCCGTGTACGACCGCTGCCGTCCGACCCTGGTCGTGGGCTGCTTCTCCACCGCGCTGCTGACCGCGGCGGCCTACTACGACATCCCGATCGCCAAGGTGGGTACGGAGTCCCTGCTGGACCGGCTGACGCCGTACCAGAACAGCAATCGGGTACCGGTGACCATCGTCGACTTCGCCGTGCCGGACCTGGAGGCCGTCGCCGAGCACACCCCCATGGCCCCGCGGCAGGCCGACGAACTGGCGGCGCTGGTGCGGACGGTGGGCTACTGCATGCAGGCGAAGCTCCACCCGCTGCTGCGTGAGGACGCCGTCCAGTGGCTCGACGCACACCTGGGCGAGGCCACCGCCCGCTACTTCAAGCGCCGCCGGCTGACCGCGCTGGCGCTGCCAGGTGGTGGTACTTCGGTCCGCGCCCGGCTGCTGCGTACCAGCCCGTCCGCGCGCTGGGCGGCGCGCCGGATCCGCGCGGCACAGCGCGCACTGCGGCAAGCGGGGTGACGGACAGTGGGCGGGCCGGTGCCGGAGGGCTCTTCGGCACCGGCCCGCTTCTGGTTCCCCGCGGCTGCGTCCACCCGGCTGTGTCCCAGGGAGCGTCCAGCCGGCCCTAGCCCAGGAAGCGCCGCAGCTTCAGCCGGCCCCACAGCATGCTCACGGCGAAGGACGGGACCACGGTGAGGACCGCCAGGGCGGCCGCGGCCCCCGCCGCACCCAGCCAGCCGTGCTCCGCGGAGATGAACGAGGGCGCGAGTGTCTTCAGCAGGAGCACATGGAACATGAAGGCGCCCAGTCCCGCGTCCGTCAGCTTGCCCAGCGCCGGTCGCACCCGCTCCGGAATCCGCACCCCGTTGGCGGCGAACAGCACGCAGACGCTGAGGGCCGCCACGAAGATGCTGGCGTTGGGGATGACGAAGTGGATCCGGTCCTGTGACCACAGCACAGCGGCCAGCGCCACCAGCGCGCCCGCCAGCCACCAGCCCCGGTGTCGGCGTGCGGTGGCGGGCAGGCTGAGCAGCAGCGCGCCGACCACCGCGTAGACCAGCGAGTAGGTCCCGGTCTGCCAGCCGAAGCGCGGCACGTCCCAGCCGGTGAGCTCCTCCAGGTCGCCGAAGGCCGTGGGCCCCGCGGCGATCACCACGAGCGCCGCGACCACGCCCCAGGGACGCTTGCCCGCCTTCAGCAGCATCACGAAGCCCAGCATCAGGATCAGCGGGACATGGGCGTAGAAGTACCACAGGTGGAAGGCGGGCTGGACGGTGCCGAAGGCGGCGTCCAGCGCGAGCTTCGACGTCGGTGCGTCATTGGTGTCCCGCCACCGGCCCCAGGCGAGGTAGACCGCCGACCAGATGCCCACCGGGACGATCATGCGCAGTGAACGCGTGCGCAGCGTCCCCCCGTTGCGCGGCGGCGCTCCCACCAGTACCGCCCAGCCGGCGATCGCGAAGTACATGGGGACGGCCCAACTGGTCACCGAGTCGAGGAACAGGCCCGTCCAGTAGACCGCCCGGCCGTTCTGCGCGCTCTTGTCGACCGCCGCCATGCACTCGCCGCCGACGTGGCCGATGATGACCGAGCAGGCGCAGATGACGCGCAGCAGGTCGATGTCGAACCGGTGCCCTGGTCTGGCCGGCTCCCTGCGCCCGGCTCCGGTGTTCTCGGAGCTCGACCGGGGCCCGGGAACCGGGGTCTTCGGAGCCGTCGGGCTCACGGAAACTTCTTCAGTGGACATGCCCAGCCCTGTGAGTACGAGGAATTCCGCGCTACCTCGCCGATCACTGGCGAGCAGACGCCGGAATCCTGCCAGTCGACGTGTGCGGAAGCCTGTACGGAAGAGGAACAGCAGCCGAACTTCTTCGCCCCTGGCCGGCTCTCCTCCTGCTCACCGCCTGTGCGTCGGCAGTGTCCGGCCCGGCGCTGGCCGCTGTGAGCCAGCACACGAACGAAACCGTTTCGTTTCGCAGGGGGTTCGCGCTACGCTTCGTAGCGTACGAAACCGTTTCGTTCGGACCGGAAGGAGAGGGACGCATGGTCGAGGCCGCAGCGACGCGTCGCAGTCGTATCACCCCGGAGCGTGAGGCCGAGCTGTACGAGGCCGTGCTCGATCTGCTCCGCGAAGTGGGCTACGACGCCCTCACCATGGACGCCGTGGCCACCCGCACCCGGTCCAGCAAGGCAACGCTCTACCGCCAGTGGGGCGGCAAGCCGCAACTGGTCGCGACGGCCGTCCGGCACAGCAAGCCGGGACGGCTCGGCGACATCGACACCGGATCCCTGCGGGGCGACTTCCACGCCATCGTGGCGCGGGAGGACGACTGCACCATGGAGCAGAACTCCGCGCTGATGCGAGGGCTGTTCATGGCGGTGCACCACAATCCGGAACTTCTGCGGGCCTTTCAGGAACTGCTGATCGAGCCCGAGATGGCGGAGTTCCGCCGGGTGCTGCGGCGCGCCGTGGACCGGGGCGAGGTCCGCTCGGACAACCCCGCGCTGGACTACGTGGTGCACATGCTGATCGGAGCCTTCGCCACCCGGGCGCTGATCGAGGACCAACCGCCGACGCAGACGTTCCTCACCTCCTACATCGACGCCGTGGTACTCCCCGCCCTCGGCCTGCCGCCTCACTGACGAGTCCCTGAGCCGGCCCTCCCACCTGACGTCACCGCTCACGCCGTCGGGCTGATCACCCCTGTCCTGAGACCGCACGACTGACCGGGAGTACGCCCTCGTGGCCACGTTCCTCTACAAACTCGGACGCCTCGCCTTCCGGCGACGGCACATCGTCGCCCTGTTCTGGGTGGCGCTGCTGGCGCTCGCGGGTGCCGGCGCGGCCAGTGCCCCCACCGCGGGCTCCACCTCGTTCTCGATACCGGGCACGGAGGCCCAGAAGGCCTTCGATCTCCTGGAAGAACGCTTCCCCGGCGCAAGCGCCGACGGCGCGACCGCACGCGTCGTCTTCAAGGCGCCCGCGGGCGAGAAGATGACCGACCCCGACAACAGGGCGGCCGTCCAGCAGACCGTCAAGGAGCTGTCCGGCGGCTCCGAGGTCGCTTCCGTCGCCGACCCGTACGAGACCAAGAGCGTCAGCCGGGACGGAACGACCGCCTATACGTCGGTCTCCTACCAGGCCTCCGGTATGGAGTTGCAGGACTCCACCCGGGACGAGCTGAAGGAAGCCGCACAGGACGCACGCGACACCGGGCTGACGGTCGAGGTCGGCGGTGACGCGCTGACCACGACTCCGGAAACGGGAGCGACCGAGATCATCGGTATCGCCATCGCCGCGGTCGTCCTGATCATCACCTTCGGCTCACTGCTCGCGGCCGGGCTGCCGCTGCTGACCGCGCTCATCGGCGTCGGCATCGGTGTCGCCACGATCACCGCGCTGGCGAGCGCTCTGGAGCTGGGATCGACGACCTCCACCCTGGCCATGATGATCGGGCTCGCCGTCGGCATCGACTACGCCCTGTTCATCGTCTCCCGCTACCGCGCCGAACTGGCCGAGGGCCGGGAGCGTGAGGAGGCCGTCGGCCGGGCCGTCGGCACCGCCGGTTCAGCGGTGGTCTTCGCCGGGCTGACGGTGGTGATCGCACTGGTCGGACTCTCCGTCGTCAACATTCCGATGCTGACGAAGATGGGCGTGGCGGCTGCCGGCACGGTCGCCATCGCGGTCCTCATCGCCCTGACGATGATCCCCGCCCTGCTCGGCTACGCGGGCCGCAGGGTGAAGCCCGCGGGTGAGAAGAGCAAGCTGCTCGGCGGCGGCCGCGCCGCCAGGAAGGCGGCTGCACAAGGAGCGAAGCCGAACGCGGGCACGCGCTGGGCGAGCTTCGTGGTACGCCGCCCGGTGGCCGTCCTCCTGCTCGGTGTGGTCGGTCTCGGCGCCGCGGCGATCCCCACCTCCTCGCTGGAGCTGGGCCTGCCCGACGACGGCTCGCAGCCGACATCGACGACGCAGCGCCGCGCCTACGACCTGCTCTCGGAGGGCTTCGGCCCCGGCTTCAACGGCCCGCTGACCGTCGCGGTCGACACGGAGGCGAGTGACGACCCCAAGGGCGCCGTCACCGCCGTGTCCGGCCGGATCAAGGGCCTGGAAGACGTCGTGGCGGTCACCCCGGCGAAGTACAACCGGTCCGGCGACACGGCGATCATCACCGTGATCCCCGACTCCGAGCCGTCGTCGGCCGCGACCGAGAGCCTGGTCCACGGCATCCGCGACGCGGGGGCCGAGGTGCAGGCCGACACCGGCGCCGAGGTGCTGGTCACCGGCGCGACCGCGATGAACATCGACGTCAGCCAGAAGCTCAACGACGCGCTGGTCCCGTATCTGATCCTGGTGGTCGGGCTCGCGTTCCTGCTGCTGATCGTGGTCTTCCGCTCGATCCTGGTCCCGCTGAAGGCGGCCTTGGGCTTCCTGTTGAGCGTGCTGGCCGCGCTGGGGGCGGTCGTCGCGGTCTTCCAGTGGGGCTGGCTGGCCGGCCCGCTGGGCGTCGAGGAGACCGGCCCGGTGATGTCGATGATGCCGATCTTCATGGTCGGAGTGGTCTTCGGCCTGGCCATGGACTACGAGGTGTTCCTCGTGACACGGATGCGGGAGGCCCATGTCCACGGCGAGAAGCCGACCCAGGCGGTGGTGACGGGCTTCAAGCACGGCGCGCGGGTGGTCACGGCCGCGGCGGTGATCATGATGGCCGTCTTCGCCGGCTTCATCGGCTCCAGCGAGTCGATGGTGAAGATGATCGGTTTCGGATTGGCGACCGCGGTCTTCTTCGACGCGTTCATCGTCCGCATGGCGATCGTCCCGGCGGTCCTGGCCCTGCTGGGCAAGCGGGCCTGGTGGCTGCCCAAGTGGCTGGACCGAGCCCTGCCCGATGTCGACATCGAGGGCGAAAGCCTGCACACCGGCGCCGCGGACGAGGGCTCGGACTCCGACCCGGGCGACGAGCGGGAGCTGGTACGCACCTGACGCCACCGCACGGCACCAGCCGGTGCGGGCACCGTTCGCGACGATGCCCGCACCGGCTGTCCGGCTTGCGCGGGGGCGCCGACCGGAGGCGGCGCGTCGATTCGCCGGCGTCCGGACAGATTCGAGCTGTCACACCGTCGCACGGGATTCGCGAGATCGAGCCGAAGAAAAGCCGGGCCGACCGGAACCGGGCCGCAATGGCCATCGAGTCGGTATGGAAAAACACCGGTACACCGTCCGTGGAAAATGCGGACGATATACGGGTGCGAGGGCGCCGTGGGAGCTGCTACTGCTGCCCGGTCCACGGGTCGTGGAGGCGGCAGCCGATGCTCTGCGGCGAGCGCGGCACAAACGCAACGAGCTGGGGTCGCACGCAGGTGCGTACCCCAGCTCGTCGTATGCGTCAGCGTCAGGCGGGAACGATGTTCTCCGCCTGCGGGCCCTTCTGGCCCTGCGTGACGTCGAAGTTTACTTTCTGGCCTTCGAGCAGCTCACGGAAGCCGGTGGCGTTGATGTTCGAGTAGTGGGCGAAGACGTCAGCGCCGCCACCCTCCTGCTCGATGAAGCCGAAGCCCTTTTCCGCGTTGAACCACTTCACGGTGCCAGTAGCCAAAATACATCTCCTTCGGGGCGGTACCCGATGCCCGCACTGTGCAGGAATCGGAGTTGCCGCGATGATCACCCGTCCGGAAGAACCGAAATACACAAGACTCCCCCCAGGAGTCCTGGAAGGAGCACTTGAAGTTTCGGGGAACCACAACTGCAACTGACGAAACCGTAGCACGGGCAATCCCGGGAGCGCGACGATTTCCCGGTTCGGATCCACCGGGGCAGAATTTCTCAGCGCGCATTACTCGTGTTTCTGTAACGGCGAAATGAAATTTAGCTGCAGGGGCGGGTGCCGAACGGAACGGCGAGCGCCGGTCACCAGCAGCGCGTACCCGCGGGAGGAACAGCCGTGCGTCGACCGCCGGGCAGGCGTCGACCATCCGGTGGCCGCTGCGGAGCGACGTCAGCTTCGCACACCTGAGCAGCACACCTCTCGCCGCTCGCATTCCCGCTCGAAGCGGGCAGGAGAGCGCCGGTGCCCGGCCCGTCGCACAGCGGGGCGCGACCGTCAGGCATCGGCTTTCGACCCCGAGTCCGCCTCCGCGCCGCGCAGCTGCTCGTTGATGCGCTTGGCCTCTTCGAGCTGGTCTTCCAGGATGATGATGCGGCAGGCGGCCTCCACGGGCGTCCCCTGGTCGACCAGTTCCCGAGCCCGGGCCGCGAGCCGCAGTTGGTAGCGGGAGAAGCGGCGGTGCCCGCCCTCCGAGCGGAGCGGCACGATCAGGCCCGCCTCGCCGATGGCCCGCAGAAAGGCGGGCGTGGTACCGAGCATTTCGGCGGCCCGCCCCATGGTGTAGGCGGGGTAATCGTCGTCGTCGAGGTTGCTCGACAGGGTGGAAGGGTTGTCTGCGGCCACTGGCACCTCTCGGGAAACGTGTCGAGGGGCCCTGGCGCCGTACAGCACCAGGGCCCCGAGGGGATCAACACCATCCACCGGCTATGCGCCGGCTTCCTTTTTCCGCACCACCGTCCAGGAGGACGGTTGCGGGGATCGCAGCTGCGTGACCGGGGACCACCTTCCAATCCGGGGTCTGCGGTACCCGAGCGGTCTCTGCCTGCCCGGGCGATCCTGATGGCGCCTCTCTCCTCCTTCTCTTTCTGATCTGTTGTGCACTTGCTCGATCTTGCAGAACTGCATGCGACCCCTGGGGTCGCCCGGCCCGGCAGCCAGCGGTGGAGCCCTCACCATCCGGCCGCACCGCTCGACTGCCGGTCCACATCTTGCTCGACCTGCGTACGAGGCAGTTCGTCCTCTGCCTCGCCCTTCTGATCTCTGCGAGTACGAGAAAGACTCTACCCCCAGCACCTACTCATGTCTACTTCCGCGATCATAGATTTTCTCCGGGGCCAGTGTGCGGGATCCTCCTCCGTGCGCATGAGGGGAAGCGCGCGCCGCCGGTGCGTGACCAGGCGAGCCGCGCACAACTGGCTTCTTCCAGGAGGACAGGGCAGCGGCACGGCTCATACGGACGGGTACTCCTTGTCGGGTGCGGCTCAGCCGCACAGGGGTGTGACGAGAGAGCGGATGCGCTCGCGCCCCGGGGGAAGGAACTGCCCGGCATCGCGCTCCTGTTCCTCGCCCCCGGCCATGGGCAGTCGCGCTCGGGCCAACGGGCGTCCTTCACCGAGGTCTCGGCCGAGCTCTTCGCCGAACCGGGCCTTCCCGTGCTCCCGTGGGAACAGGCCGTTGCCACACCCGTCGACCTGGCGATATCCGCGGGTTTCGGCGGTGATCTGCACCTGATGAAGGGCAAGTTGTGCGTGCTGTCCCAGGGGGTGGGGTACACCAAGAAGCCGTCCAGGCCCGGAGCCGGGACCCGGAGCGGTGCGTCCAGCGACTCGGCCGACGGTGTCTGTGCGGCGAGCAACTGAGCCGCCGCTGTCCGAAGCGCGTAGCCGTTTCCCGCACAGCGCTCCGGGATTTCCGGCAGGGCGCCTTCAGGCGTGCCGAGGAAGACGGCACATCAGTGTGCCCGCCGGCAACGCCCATGACGTGCGGGGCGGTTATGGTCGATGAAGGGTGGGTCGGACACGACGGGGGGCTCGCGTTGCTCGGTCCAGCCGCACAGCCCGTACCGGTCGGCGGTATCCGCCATGCCGGGCACCAGCGCCCGGAACGCCATGGCCTTGGTGCGCCCACCGGGCTTGCGCTCCCCCGGCACCGGTGGGGCGGCGGCGCCTTTTCGCGACGCCCGACACCGCGCGCGGCCGACAAGAAGCGCATTGCCGCAGGTCGACCGGGTGCGGTGGGCGTATGACCGGCCGGCCGACGGTCGCGGTGCTGCCTCCGTCGCTGCGCACCTGGCTCGGGGCGCTCGCGGCCCTCGCCGCGCTGGTGGTTGCCGTGCTCGGGGTCCTGTACGCCGGGCAGGGTCGGCCCGGCACGGTGGACGCGCGGGTCTGGGCGGCGGTGGACGGTCCGGGGCCGCTATGGCGGCACGTCGCGCTGGCCACGGACTTCCTGGGGGAGCCCGCCGGAGCGGCGGCGCTCGTCGTGGCCGCCGTGACGGGGTGCCTGCTGCGTCGGCTTCCGCGCGCGGCGGTACTCGTCGTGGTCGGCGCCGGTCTGAGCGTCGGCACGACGACGCTGCTCAAGCACCTGGTGGGGCGCACCATCCACGGCGACGGCAATCTGTCCTACCCGAGCGGGCACACCGCCTTCCTCACCGCGCTCGCCCTCGCGGTGGCGCTGCCGGCGACCGGACGGCTCGGCCTCGGCAGAGCGGCCGGGACGTCACTCGTGCTCGCCGCCGCGCTGGTTGCCGGCGGCGCCATGGGGTGGGCGCAGGCCGCCCTGGGCGCGCACTATCCGACCGACGTCCTCGGCGGCTGGTGCACCGCGCTGGCGGTGGTACCGGCAGCCGCGTGGCTGGTCGACCGGGCGGCCGACGTCTGGTGGCGCGACCGGCGCTGACGCCGCCGCACCTCACGCTCACGCCGAGCGGCGGAAGACGGGCTTCACCGGCCGGCCGGCCAGCCAGGGAGTGGGGTCGGCGGCGTCCAGTGCCTTCCGGTAGACCGCACATGCCTGGGCCACCGCCTCGACGGTGTGGTCGATGTCGGCGTCGCTGAGCGCACTGCTCACCACGAACGAGGGGGCCAGCACTCCGCCCGCGAGGAGTTGGCGCAGAAACAGGGTGCGGTACCGCTGCGACGGCTGCCGGTTCTCGTCCAGCGTGGCGAAGACCAGGTTGCTGGCCCGGCCCCGGACGACGAGGTGGTCGCCGACGCCCGTGCCGGCCGCGGCGTCGCGGACGCCGGCGGCCAACCGCTCGCCGAGTGCGTGCAGCCGCGCGGTGACCCCCTCGGTGACGTAGGTGGTCTGCACGGCCATCGCGGCGGCCAGCGAGTGCGTCTCCGCGCCGTGGGTGGTGGACAGCAGGAACACCCGGTCTCCGGAGTGACGCAGCCCGCCCCGCTCCATCAGGTCGCGGCGCCCGGCCAGCGCGGAGACGGCGAATCCGTTGCCCAGCGCCTTGCCGAAGGTGGAGAGGTCGGGGACGACGCCGTAGAGGCCTTGGGCGCCCGCTTCGGACCAGCGGAAGCCGGTGATCATCTCATCGAAGATCAGTACGCAGCCGTGCCGGTCGGCCAGCTCGCGCAGGCCGGCGAGGTATCCGGGCGTGGGGTCTCCCCTGCCGGAACCGAGTTGAGGGCTGGGGGAAGGCCCGGTGTGGGTGGCCGGTTCGAGGATCAGGCAGGCGATCTCGTCCTGGTGGCGCTTCAGCAGTTGCTCCGTGGCGGCCAGGTCCCCGTAGGGGAACGCCACGGTGAGGTCGGTGGTCGCCGCCGGAACTCCGGCGGACATCGGTGTGGTGCCGATGAACCAGTCGTCGACGGAGAAGAACGGATGGTCGGCGCAGACGGCCACCCGTGGGCGCCCGGTGGCGGCGCGGGCGAGGCGCACGGCGGCGGTGGTGGCGTCGGAGCCGTTCTTCGCGAACTTGACCATCTCGGCGGTCGGCACCGTGTCCAGGAAGCGTTCCGCGGCTTCGACCTCCACGATGGACGGCCGCACGAAGTTGCTGCCGCGGTCGAGTTCCCGCCGCACCGCCTCGATCACGCGTGGGTGGGCGTGGCCAAGGCTGACCGACCGCAGGCCGGAGCCGTACTCGATGTAGCGGTTGCCGTCGATGTCCCACACGTGGGCACCGCGGCCGTGGCTGATGACCGGGGCCAGGTGTTCGGGATACTGATCGTCGCCCTTGGCGTAGGTGTGGGCGCCCCCAGGGATCATGGCGTGCAGTCGCTCGTTCGCCTGCCTCGACCTGGGCAGCCGCAACTTCTCGGTGTCCACGCCGACTCACCTCTCCTTCTGCTGCAGTGCCTCGGCGAGGCGCGGCGCCTCCCGGTCGCGCTGGGACATCGAGGTGACCGGCAGCGGCCAGGGGATCGCCAGCTCCGGGTCGTCGTGGGCGATCGTCACGTCCTCGGCCGGATCGTGCGGGCGGTCGATCCGGTAGGAGATGTCGGCGGTCTCGGTCAGCGCCTGGAAGCCGTGCGCGCACCCCGCCGGGATGTACAGGGTCACCTGCGTCTCGCCGGACAGCTCGAAGAAGGCCCGGTTGCGGCAGGTCGGCGAGCCCGACCGCAGATCCACGACGACGTCGAAGATGCTCCCGTACGAACACCGCACCAGCTTGGCCTCGCCGGCCCCCGAGCGCAGATGCAGGCCCCGCAGTACGCCCCGGGCCGAGCGGGACAGGCTGTCCTGCACAAAGGCGCCCGGATCGAGGCCCACCGAGCGGACCACGTCGGCGTCGAAGGTGCGGCAGAAGAAGCCGCGCTCGTCGGCGTACGGCGCCGGCTCGAACAGGTACGCGCCCGCTATCTCCGGGACTTCGATCGCTTTCATGGGGCCTCCCGATACGCATGGGCGTGGGCATGACCGGACGCCGGGGCTGCCGGGAAGACAGCCGCTGTCAGGGCGGCGAACTGGTGGGCGAGTTGGCGGGCGACGACCCGGTTCTGCTCGGCGAGGGTCTGCCGCAGCTGGGCCGAGCGCCGCTCCAGCGCCCGGAACTGTCGCAGCAGCCGGTCGGCGTCGATCTCGCGGGCCGGGTGGCGGTACGCGCCCAGCCCCATCCGGGCCATGAGCGCGTCGCTCTTCGCCGCGTAGCTGAGGGCGAGCGTCGGGGTGCCGGCCTTCAGCGCGCAGATCAGGTTGTGGTACCGGGTCGCCACCACGGCGTCGGCGGCCGCCGCCTCCGTCATCAGGTCGGCCAGCGAGGCCGTCTCGGCGGCGGTGACCAGCGGTGAGTCCACCGCGTCGAGGATCGCGGCGACCACCGGCCGGTCCACCTCGTCACCGATGAGCAGCCGGACCGGCCGGCCGTCCTCGACCAGTGCGCGGACGAAGCGGATCGTCCCGTCGAGGTAGCGCCGGTGGATCTCCTCGGCCCGGGCGCGGTCGTCGTTGCCGCCGTGGAAGGCCATGACGCCGACGCAGACCGGGCCCCGCGGGCTCGGAACGGGCCCCGGGAGCACACTCGTCCGCGGTGCCGGCAGGGCGAACGCGAGGTCCGGGTGGACCTCGTCGCGCGCGGTGTCCACGCCCATTCGCCGCATCGCGTCGCGGGACGGGGCGTCCCGGTACGACCGGTACGCGGCCAGCCGCGCCGACCAGCGCACCAGGGCCCTGGTCGGCCGGTCGCGGATCGCGTCCGCGCCGACACCGACCAGCGCGACGCGGGTGCCGAACAGCCGGCCGCTCGCGCAGAGCAGGAACAGCGAGTACGGGAAGCCCCACGGCCGCAGCGGCAGCGTGGCCTCCAGGACGCCCGTGCCCGGCACGATCACCACGTCGTGCCGACGCACCCAGGCGGCGGTGCGGACGGCGTCGACGAGCTTGCCCAGGCCCTTCCCCGCCATCGCGCCCGCACGTGTCGCGGTCCGGTACTCCCCGCGGTACCAGTGCAACCGCGTCGCGGGGATCCGGTACCGCCTCTCGACGACCTCGGGTCCGCCGCACAGCGCGTCCACGACCGCCTTCGGGTGCTCGGCGCCGAGGTACCCGAGCAGGGCCTCGAACGACCCGTCGTTGCCCAGGTTGCCGGAGCCGAGCAGTCCGAACACCCCGACGCGCACCGGGTTTCCGTCCGCGGTCGTCACGCCTGCCTCCCCTCACGTCCGGCGACCAGGGCGTCGACGGAGACGGTGAGCCGGGCCGGGTCGGCGGGGGCACGGTCCTCGACCCGCTCTCCGGCACCCGGCCGGGCGCGGCTGGCCGCCCACGCGGCCAGGTGGCGGTAGCAGGCACGCCGGTCGGCCGGGGACAACGGCGCCCGCCGGATCGCCGAGACGAAGCCCCAGACGTACTCGGCGAGCAGCCGGGGCGTCGGGTGCAGCGGGCCCGCCCGGCGTGGGTCCAGGTTGACGCACCGGGAGCGCTTGGACGGGTTCGCCCGCTCGGCGCGGGTGGGGTGGTCGCGGCGGAAGTACAGCAGTTCCGGCGCCTGGTGGAAGGCTCCGTGCAAGGCGATCTCGGCGACGAACGTGCGGTCCGCGTGGTGATAGCTGCCGTGCGGCTTCACCCTGCGCAGCACGTCGGCCCGCATCACCCCGTAGAAGTCGTCGCCACCGGGCTCGAACAGCAGACTGCGGAAGCGCTCCGGCGCGTGCGGCGAGTCGGTGGCGAGCCCGTACTCGTACGGGACCTTCACGCGGCCGTCGCCGTCGATGACCGCCTGGCCGGTGTGCGCGAGGATCACGTCGGGGCGCTCGTCCAGCGCCGCCACACAGCGTCGCAGCAGGTCCCTCGCGTACAGGTCGTCGTGCGAGGCCCACTTGAACAGTTCGCCGCGGCACTCGGCGAACACATGGTTGTGGTTCGGCGCGGCGCCGATGTTCCGGGGCAGCCTCAGGTAGCGGATACGCGAGTCCCGCGCGGCGTACTCGCGGCAGATGTCCTGGGTGCCGTCGGTCGAGGCGTTGTCGGAGACGACCAGTTCGAAGTCCTCGTAAGTCTGGCCGAGCAGGGCGTCCAGCGACTCGGCGAGGTACTCCTCACCGTTGTACACGGGCAGGCCGATGCTCAACCGGGGGCGGTCGGTCATGTGGTCCTCACTTCGGGGACGGAATCTTGACGGTGCCGGCGCAGCGCGGACCGCAGGTGCAGCCACCACACGGCCGAGCCGCAGACGGTCGCGGCGGCGACGCCCCAGGCCGAGCCGATCGTGCCGGCCACGGCAGCGCCACCCAGGCCGCCGCCGACGTAGCAGATGGAGGCGAACAGCTGGCTGCGCAGACTGCGCCGGGCCGCGCCGAGTGCGCGCAGCCCGGCCGCCGCGCCGGTGCCGAGGCCGGCGCCCGCGACGCCGAGCGTGGCCGGCACGATGAGCTCCGAGGCGGAGTGCCAGACGCCGCCGAGCACCAGCTCGCCGGCCCGGTCCGGCACCAGCAGCAGTGCCGCGCCCCAGAGCAGCGCGGCGGCGGCCTGTCCGCCGCCCAGCAGGAGGCAGAAGGTGCCCAGCCGGTGCGGGGACCGCCGCAGCACGCGTGCCGCCTCCGCGACGGTGACCAGCGACAGCCCCATCAGCACCGCGAGGAACGGGCCGAGCAGGAGTTCGGCGCCCCTCACCACACCCACCGCGCTGACGCCGACGATCGCGCCGAGCCCGTAGGCCCGCAGCTGGCCGGCGCCGCTGTTGCTGACGTTCTCGACCAGGTACCGGTAACCGAGGTCGCGGTGTTCGCGCAGCCACTCGCGCGTTCCGCTCGACCGGGGCCGGATGCCGGACTGCAGGCAGCCGTAGGCCGCGGCCACCGTGGCGGACGCGCCCCAGGCGAGCACGAATGCGGCCACGCTGCCGACGCGAGCGGCCACCACCATGGCCGGGACGAGCGCCAGGCCCCACACGAGGTCGTTGACGAACGCCTTGCGCCCGGTGCCGGCGGCGAAGAACGCGTACCGCCAGGCGTCCTGCAGCAGCAGCCCTGGCAGCATGACGCCGAGGCAGGCGAACGCGGTCCCCACACCGCCGCCGAGCGCGGAACCGACGGCCAGACACGCCGCGCCGAGGGCGGCACCGACGCCGAGCGCGGTACCCGACGACCGGGCCGCGGCCCCGCGCCAGGAGGCGTCCGACACGCCGCTGAAGCGCACCATGAGCGGGTCGGTGGCCAGCCCGCGGGAGACGCTGAGCACCACGCCGTAAGTCACCCAGGCCAGGCTGAACGCGCCGAACGCGACCAGCCCGAGCGAGCGCGCCACATAGATCCCGACCGCGAAGTTGGTCAGGCTGGAGGCCGCCTGGTCGGCCAGTCCCCACGACAGCCGGCCGACGATGGCCCGCCTGGCCGACCCGGCCGGTGGCGCCGGTGTCCGTGGATCCGCCCCCTCGGTGGCCATCGGCGTCATGCCTTGAGCAGCCCGGCGCCGTGCAGGGCGTCGGCCGCGGCGGCGACGGTGTCGAACGGCAGCCCGGACCGCTCTGCGACGTCCAGCAGGCTGTGTTCGCCGTCGGAGAGGCTGAGCACCCAGAGCATGGCCAACTGGGCCTGCTTGGCGTCGCTGCGGCCACCGAGCGAGTCGTACAGCCCACGCCGGCCCAACTGCGGCTCGCCGTAGGGGCTGAGGTTGACGTAGCGCCGGTTGCGGTCCAGTACGGCGCATGCCTCGCGGCAGACGGCGAGGGTGTCCGCCATCGCCTCCGGGGAGACGAAGTCCAGATTGTCCGCCGAGGTGTGGTATTCGGGGTAACCGGCGTACGGGGTCCGGCTGAGCGAGCCCACACCGAGGTCGAACCCGGGCGAGCAGAACTGCCGCTCGTCGTAGCCGTACGGAGTGAACTCGGTGACGTGGTGCGGGCGTTCGGAGACGGTCAGCACATGCCGCAGCACCCGGTCGATCTCCGCGTCACCGCGCCTGCTCTGCTTGTACGTCAGCCGGCCCGGGTCGCCGGCGCAGGCCAGCACCAGTCCGTGCCTGACCTGATCGACCCGCTCCGCGTTACGGGCCAGCCAGGTGATCGCGCCGATGGTGCCGGGCGCGAACAGGAACCGGTAGGTGTAGTACGGCGTCTGCTGTGCCAGCGCCCGGGCCAGGAACGTCGCCACCGCGATACCGGACAGGTTGTCGTTGGCCAGCGACGGGTGGCAGACGTGGCTGGAGACGATCACCTCGTCGGCGACCTGCCCGGGGACGACGTGCTCGGCGTAGGTGAGGTGGCCGTCGGTGAGTGTGGAGTCGATGCGCACCTCGTACTCGCCGTCCGGCAGCGCGTCCAAGGTCTCCTGCGCCAGACAGAACCCCCAGTCCGGCGTGTAGTAGCTGGTGCGGTACGGCACCCAGGTCGGATAGTCAGGCAGGGTGTGCAGGTGTGAGCGGAGCTCGGCCAGCGGCATCGTCGCCGACACCGGCACGCTGTAGCCGAGCACGTGCAGGCTGGACGCGGCGAGGTCGACGACCCGGTTGCCGGCGGTGTCGGCGATGTACGCGTCCCGGATGTTCCACTCCTGCGGCACCGTCCAGTCGAGCACCTGCGTCCCGGTCGGCACCTCCTGCACCTGCAGCGGGAGGTATTCGCCGACGATCTCCAAGGTGGCGCGCACCCCGTCCCCGGTGATGCTCCGGCACAGCGGGTACAACCGCTCCACCAGCGCGTACAGCTGATCGCCCGGCGCGGTCATCGGCGCCACCGCAGGGTCTCGTCGACGGCTCCGGCGTCGCGCCCCGCGCGCAGCACGGCCAGCCGGGTGAAGCGCCGCTCGAAGTCCTCGCGGGTCAGCCCGTGTTTCCGGTAGGCGTCGGCGAGTTCGAGCGCGCCCTGCCGCACCGTCCACTCGCAGTCGAAGCCGGGTATCGCGGCGCGGAACCGGGAGAAGTCCACCCGGTACGACCGCGGATCGGCACCGGTCTCCCCGGTGATCACCACTTTCGCCCCGGAGACCGCCTCGGCGACCTGCTCGGCGATCTCGGCGACCGTGACGTTGTTGGTCTCGCTGCCGATGTTGAAAGCGCGGGCGTGCACCGCTTCCCGCGGCGCGATCAGTGCGGCGGCGAAGGCCCGTGCGATGTCGGCGGCGTGCACCAGCGGACGCCAGGGGGTGCCGTCGGAGAGCACCAGTACCTCTCCGGACAACAGCGCGTGGCCCACCAGGTTGTTCAGCACGATGTCGGCGCGCAGCCGGGGTGAGTGGCCGAAGGCGGTGGCGTTGCGCATGAACACCGGGCTGAAGTCGCCGTCGGACAGCGCGTGCAGGTCGTCCTCCACCCGCACCTTGGACTCCGCGTACGGCGTCACCGGGCGCAGCGGGGCGTCCTCGCCCACCAGGTCCGCCGAGTCACCGCCGCCGGCGGCGCCGTATACCGAGCAGGTCGACGCGTACAGGAAGCGCCGCACACCGGCGTCGCGGGCCAGCCGGGCCAGCCGCACGGACGCGTGGTGGTTGATGTCGTAGGTCAGCTCCGGCGCCAGCGCGCCCAGCGGGTCGTTGGACAGCGCGGCGAGGTGGATCACGGCGTCCACCCCTGCCAGATGTTCTGTCGTGACATCGCGCAGGTCCACCCGGTGCCCCTGCGGGTCGGCGGGCGACGGGCCGAGGACGCACTCGGCGAACAGTCCGGAGTCCAGTCCGACGATTTCGTGTCCGGCGGCCGTGAGGACCGGGGCCATCACGGTGCCCAGGTAGCCCTGGTGTCCGGTCAGCAGCACGCGCACAGTTCAGTCCCCCAGGTCGAGAGTGAGTTTGGTGACGGCGAACGCCTCGGCGTAGCGCGCATGGCATTCGATGCCGCGGATCCGGGCCAGGCCGAGGAAGGCCTCCCGGTCGTACCAGGGCCGGTGCCGCTGCGAGGGGTAGTGCTCCTGCAGCAGCCGCACCTTTTCCTCGGCGAGCTGCGGCGACAGCGGCTGGTACGCGGCCGGACGGCCGAGATCGCCGTCCCACTTGACGATCTCGTAGCCGAGCACGAGATGGTCGCGGAACGCGGTGGGCATCAGCTTCGCCAGTACGCGGTGGTCCTGGTGCGCGTCCTCGGTGCGCGGGGCCAGCACGAGCTCCGGCTCGGTCCGCTCCCGCAGTTCCTCGACCGCGGCCTTGGCCTCGTCCCAGTGCGCGGGCAGCCGGCCGTCCGGCAGCTTGAGCACGGTCAGCCGCAGGTCGGCGCCCGGGCAGCAGGCGGTGAGCGCGGCCTGCTCCTCCTGCTCCCGCTCGCTGCCGCCGCCGGAGAGCACCAGCGCGTCGACGCGGAGGCCCGGCCGCGCGTGGCACAGCGTCAGCAGGGTGCCGCCGGCGCCGATGGCGATGTCGTCGCAGTGCGCCCCTACCGCGACGATCCGGTCCCAACGCCCGGCCCCGAGCCGGATCACGCGCTCACCCCCGTGCCCGCACCCGCGCCGTCCCGTTCCCACACCGCCCACGGGCGCTCGCCCCGGGCGTAGGCGGCGTCGAGCGCGGCCCGCTCCTTGACGGTGTCGGTGGGTTTCCAGAAGCCGCGGTGCTGGTGCGCCACCAGCCGGCCGCGTTTGGCCAGCCGGGCGCATCCGTCAGCGACCAGGTCGCCGTTCTCAGGTATGTGGTCGAAGACCTCCTGGCGGAGCACGAAGTAGCCGCCGTTCTCCCACAGCGGCAGTTCGCTCACCGCGGTGATGCCCCCCACCAGCCCGTCCTCGCCCAGGTCCACGCAGTGGAACGAGGACTGCGGCGGCACCACCATCATCGACGCACCGGCGTCGCGCCGGGCGAAGCGCTCGATCATCTGCGGCAGCGGGGCGTCGGTGAGCACGTCGGCGTAGTTGGCGAGGAACATCTCATCGCCGTCGAGATGGTCCCGTACCCGGCGCAGCCGTTCTCCGATCGGCGACTCGATGCCGGTCTGCGCGAAGGTGATCGTCCAGTCGGAGATGTCGGTGGACAGCAGCTCGGTCCGCCCGCCTCGCAGCACGAAGTCGTTGGACGTCGTCTCCTCGTAGTTGAGGAAGAACTCCTTGATGTGGTGGGCCCCGTACCCCAGGCACAGGATGAACTCCGTGTGCCCGTAGTGCGCGTAGTAGCGCATGACGTGCCAGATCAGCGGGCGCGGGCCGACCATCGCCATCGGCTTGGGGATGTCGTCGGACGCTCCGTTGCGCATGCGCAGCCCATAACCGCCGCAGAACAGTACGACCTTCATGGTGTGACCTCGACGATGTTCAGTTCCGGAACGGGGAAGACCAGCCGGCCGCCCCAGGCGTGTACGAAGGACAGCTGCTCGACCAGCTCGGTCCGCAGGTTCCAGGGGAGGACGAGCACGTGGTCCGGTCTGTCGGCGGCTATCTGTTCGGGCGGCAGGATCGGGATGCGGGTGCCGGGGGTGAACCTGCCGTGCTTGTAGGGGTTGCGGTCGACCGTGTACGGGAGCAGATCGGGCCGGATACCGCAGTGGTTGAGCAGGGTGTTGCCCTTGCCAGGGGCGCCGTAGCCGACGACCGTCTCGCCGCGCTCGGCCGCCTCGATGAGGAACCGCAGCAGGTCCCGGCGCACCTTGGCCACCCGCGCTGAGAACTCGGTGTACCCGGACAGCTCCTGCAGCCCGGCGGCCTTCTCCCGCTCCAGCACGTCGGCCACCTTGCCCCAAGCTCTCGGCTCCTCCCCCAGTCTTCGGCCGGGAGGGGCCCCCAGAGCAGGGGATACACCGTTACCCGGCTCGCCGGCCGCCTCGGTGGGCCGGGCCCACAGCCGGAGGGAGCCGCCGTGCGTGGGCAGCAGCTCGACGTCCACGAGCGCGAGTCCGCCACTGGCCAGCGCGCGGATCGCGGACGCGACCGTGTAGTACTGGAAGTGCTCGTGGTAGATCGTGTCGTACTGGTTCTGCTCGATCAGGGTCAGCAGGTGCTGCACCTCGATGGAGACCCAGCCGTCGTCGGCGACCAGGGCGCGCAGCCCCCGGGTGAACCCGACCACGTCGGGGATGTGCGCGTACACGTTGTTGGCCACGACCAGGTCCGCCGGGCCGTGCTCGGCGCGGACGGCCGCGCCGGTGTCCGGGTCCAGGAACGCGGTGAGCGTGGGCACACCCGCCTCCCGTGCCGCGGTGCCGACGTTCACCGACGGCTCGATGCCGAGGCAGCGGATCCGACGCTCCACCATGTGCCGGAGCAGATACCCGTCGTTGCTGGCGACCTCGACCACGAAGGCTTCCTTCGCCCCGGAGTCGAGCCCCAGCCGCTGGACGGCGTCGGCGACGAACGTGCGCGCGTGCTCCACCCAGGAGGTCGAGTACGAGGAGAAGTACGCGTACTCCTTGAACGTCTCCTCCGGAGTGATCAGCGGAGGGATCTGCGCGAGCCAGCAGTCGGTGCAGACCCGCAGGTGCAGCGGGTACGCCGGCTCCGGCTCGTCCAGTCGGTCCGCGGCCAGAAAGCTCTCACACGGCGGCATCGCCCCCAGGTCGACGACGCTCGCCATCGCTTCCGAGCCGCAGAGTCGGCATCGTGTCATCTACTGCCCCCCATTGCTTCCGTCCGACCCGCGATCGCGGTGCGGTACTCCTCCACCAGGCGCTCCAGCCCGACAGCCGGGCTGAAGCCCTGCTCGTAGCGGCGCCGGGCCGCCTGGCCCATCTCCCGGCCCAGGGCCGGCTCGGCCGTGATCCGGCGCAGGCAGGAGGCGAGCGAGGCGGGCTCGCCCGGCTGATGCAGCAGCCCGGTCACCCCCTCCTCGACGAGTTCGACGAAGGCGCCGTGACCTGCGGCGACCGCCGGGACTCCCGCCGCCATCGCCTCAACGACCACCAGGCCGAACGCCTCCAGCCACGTGGAGGGAGCCACCACGGCGACCGACCGCGCGATGGCCTGCCGGCACTCCGCGGTGTCGTAAAGGCCGACGTACCGCACGTCGTCCCGGCCCGCCGCCCAGGCGGTCACCTCCGCCTCCAGCGGGCCCGCGCCGGCGATCACGAGCGGCACGCCCACCCCGCCGTCCGCGGCGATGTCGTCCCACGCGGCCATGAGCAGCCGCACGCCCTTGGCCTGAGCGAGCCGGCCGAGGTAGAGCAGCTGCTCGCCGGTGCCCGCTCGGCAGCCGCCCGGGTCGGGCACGAAGTTGTGCTTGACCGCCAGCCGCTCGGGCGGCATGCCGGCCCGCACCAGGACGTCACGCTGCGCCGCGGAGATGCACAAGAACCGCTCCACGCCGGACGACCACCGCCGGCGGTTGGCCGACAGGCTGACCGCGAGGGGCACCGTCGCCAGCCGGGAGTTCCGGTAGCAGCCGTGCCGGACGGCGGGCAGCGGCGCCGACCCGACGCACTCGGTGCACGGCCGACCGTCCCGCTGCAGCGTGCCGGGCGGGCAGACCTGGGTGTAGTTGTGCAGCGTGGCGACGGCGGGCACACCGGCGTCGGCGCAGGCTGCCAGCACCGCGGGCGACAGGAGCGGGAAGACGTTGTGGACGTGCACCACGTCCGGGCGTGAGGCGCGAAGCCGGGCGGCTAGCTCCGCGCGGACCGCCGGGTTCCACGGCACCAGCAGCGGCACCGCGGCCTTGCCCAGCAGGGACCGGGCTGCGATGTCGTCGCTGCGCCGCTCGAACACCTCGACCCGGTGACCGGCCGCGCGCAGCAGCTCCACCTCCTGGTCGACGACCTTGTTCTCCCCGCTCGGCTGCGCCGAGGCGTAGCGGTTGTGCACCACGAGGACGTGCATGCTCAAGTCACCTCCGGATCCCGGGCCCAGCGCGGGACACGTCGTCGAGGGGCCGCGGGCGCCGAAGGGGGCGTGGCCGCCGCAGGTGCCACCAGAAGCGAGGCGGCGACGGCCAGATGCAGCAGATACGGAGAGGCGTCGCCCAGCCCGGCCTCGGTGTACGACGCGATCGCGCAGTAGCTGATCAGGAAGATCGCGCAGGCTCTCGACAGCGACGGCGGCCGCAGCAGCGCCACACCGCCCAGCACGATGACGACGGCCGCCACGAGGGCGACGCCGGTCAGGCCCTGCTCGTGGTAGACGGCCAGCCAGCTGTTGTCGATCGGCAGCCCGTCGAACGACTTGTCGCCCAGCCCCGTGCCGAACAACTTCTCCACACCCGTCCGGGGCGCTGTCAGCAGGGCGTCCCAGACCTTGGCCCGGCCGGTGAGGCTGGTGAAGTTCTCCTGGCTCTGTCCGCGCAGGAACCACGCCCGCAGCGCGGAGCCGAACCCCACCGCGGCCACCGCGGCGCCCAGCACGGTCCAGGTGAACACCCGGCGGGCGGCGGCGCTGGTCAGAACGAGCGAGCCGATCGCCAACGCCAGCCCGATGAGCAGGCCGAGCGTGGCCGTGCGGGTGTGGGTCAGCGCGAGCAGCAGGAGTGACGGCGCGACGACCACCGCCGCGCTCGCCCGGTCGGTACGGCGACCCAGTACGAGCAGCACAGTGAGCCCGGTGATCACCGCGGCGTACTGTCCGATCTGCGGCGGGGTGAGCGGCCACAACGCGCCGACCAGCCGTCCGCCGTAGAGCTCGGGCAGAGCCGCGCCCGGTGAGATGACCAGGCCCGCGGCGACCGACCCGAGGACCGCGAAGTACATCCGGATGTGGTGCCTGACGAACGTCGTGCCGCCGTCCCACCAGCGGCTGAGCAGCCATAGCGTGCCGACGAAGAGAGCCAGCCGGGCGCAGCGGAACAGCGCGCCGAGCCCGGGCTCCGGGTGCACGCTGGAGATCACGCTCGGTACCAGCAGCAGGGTGAGCAGGAGCAGAAAGGCACTGGCTCGGATGCGCAGTCGGAGGTTGAGCGCCAGCGCCAGCGCGAACGCGGTGACCAGCGCGCCCATGGTGATCAGTTGGATGAGGGAGCGGGGCAGCGGGACGATCGTCTGCGCCCCGGCGGAGCCGAGCGTGTTGAGGACCAGCAGCCCCCAGACGAACCCGACGGTCTTCGGTGTGTCCCCGCCCATCTCAACCACCGTCCTGTGGCTGGAAGGTGCTGCCCTCGTCCTGCTGGTACGGCGTGCCCTGCCACTGCCCGGAGTCGAGCACCCGGCTCGGGTCGTGGGCGACGAAGTTCCACGGTCCGAGGTAGACGTTGTCGTGCCAGCGGTTGCGCTGCTTGTGGGTGATCGACTCGGCGACCCGTTCGCCCTGGTACGGCGACCAGTCCGGATAGGTGCCGTAGTTGGCCAGCACCGCCATCCGGTCGCACTTGACCGTGCACCCGACGACGGAGGTGTCCAGCACGAAGCGGTTGTCGTGGATGTCCACCCGCTGGGTCTTCCACCGGCAGTCGGCGTACAGCGGTGCGGTGGCGATCTGCGGCCGCGCGCAGCGGTCGGCGTCCCGTACCAGCAAGGTGCAGTCCCCGGTGGAGGTGTTGGCCGGGCTGTTGCAGAACCGGTCGGCGTTCTCCCACAGGGTGATCCCGTTCCAGTTGTTCTCCAGCACGTTCCGGTAGATCTCGATCTTGTCCGTGCGGGCTCGGATCCGCGGTTCACCGCCGGCCTCGGACAGATAGACGGTCGCGAACGGGAAGTTGTCGTCGCGGTCGGCGTATCTGCGGCCCTCGACCCAGTTGTTCCGCCGGATCGTGTTCTTCCGGATGACCGCGTTGTAGCTGGTCTCATAGATCAGCGCGGCACCGTCGTTGGCCTCCAGCACGTTGTCCTCGATGCGGAAGTCGTTGTTGTTGGTGTCCGCCCACAATCCGGCTCCGCGGTTGTCGTGCACCCAGTTGCCGCGTACGTCGGCGCCGTCGACGGCCCAGAACTTGACGCCGCCGGTACAGCCGCAGCCCTTCCGCCGCCGCTCCCAGTCGCCGGTGTTGTTGCCGACGATCTCGTTGCCCTCGACCACCAGACCGGTGATACGGCCGGATGCCTTGTACGCGTTCATGCCGTACTGCCCGTTGCCGCGCAGGCAGTTGGCGCGGACCCGCTGGCGGCCACCGGCCATCAGCCCGGCGCCGGAGTTGTACTGGATCTTGGCGTGCTCGATCACCCATCCGTCGGCCGAGTCGTGGTTGACCACGCCCTCGTCGTGCGGCGCGACGAAACCCTGCACGGTCAGATGGCGGAGGGTGACGTCGCGGGCGCTGCCGCCGAAGGCGTACTGGTTCTTCTTCCGGCCGTCGAGCACCGCGCCCGGCGCGCCGAGATAGCTGTTCCCCTTCTTCGGGACGACCTGGGCGTGGAGGCCCGGATCCAGCCTGTGCTTGCCCGGCCGAAGCCAGAACGTGGTGTTCGCGGGGTTGCTCCGGGTCTTCGCTGCCAGATCACCCACGACCGCGGGGTCGACCGGCACGGCGCCCGCCGGCGCCTTCGCCGGCCCTGCCGCAGGGTCGGCGCACACCCGGGCCACGGGCCGGGCCGGGGACGCGGAGGGCGCGGCGGTCGGCCCGGTCGGGCCGTCCGGCGTGCTCACACAGCCGGTCGCCGCCAGCAGGGCCAGCGCCGACGCCGCCACCGGCACCACGCGGTTCCGCCAGTTGATCCCCACACATCCCCCTAGCCGCGGAACCCGAGGACGGTGATGAGCTCCCTGGACGGCACGGCGCCGCCGGCCGAGCCGGTGCCGACCAGGGTCGTGGTGGGTTCCTTGCGCCCGAAGCCTGCGGAGTACCAGCCCAGGATGGGGTATCCCCTGCTCGAAGAACTTGGGGAAGGGTCGGTCTCGCCGCGATGCGCCTGCCAGGACAGCTGCTCGGGAAGGTCGAGCACGGCGGAGCGGTCCTCACCGTCCCGCTTCCAGCGCAGCTGTGCCCGGTTCCCCACCAGGTCCACGGTGATCGCGGGACCGAGGTGGAACGCCAGGCGCACGGCCCGGCGCGGGCCGTGCGGACCGTGCGGGCCGCGGATCTCGTCGACCACCCGCAACTCCTGGGTCGCGGCGGTCAGCTCCACCCGGCGGCGGTGCACGGAGTGCCGGTATCCGTCGTGCTCGGCACACCAGCGGGCCACTCCCCCACCAGAGGCGTCCGCGACCAGCACGCGGCTGTGGGCATGCCGGGTCCACAGGAACGGACCGCCGGAGACGGACTGGTCCCCGCCGTCCAGCTGCAGGGTGTTGTGGCCGAGGGTCGAGCGGAAGTACTGCCGCCACTCGGGCTGCCCGTGGTAGCAGTACGTACCCGGGTCGGCGAGCACGTCGACCCCGTCGTGCCGGACCTCCACGGACAGTGCGTCGGCGTGGGCGTGCGCGGCGATGGCCAGGAATCCGTGCGGACCACCGTCGCAGCGGCACCAGATCTCTCCCGGGCCGCGCAGGATGGTGAGCCCCGCGTCGGCGAAGTGGGCCGGTCGGCTCTTCGGGCGGGTGGCGGCCGGTGCGGTGCCACCTTTCGGGTACGGCTGGACGAGCGCGGCCAGCAGCGGGGTGCGCACATCGGTGCCGGCCACGGCCGGCCACCAGGCGAGCCGGCCGAAGACGGCTCCCCCGGTGGCCAGCAGCGAGGCCCAGCGGTCGGTGCCCGCGCCGTCCACGACCAGACCGTGCCCGTCGTCCGCGTCCCCCTGGCGCGGCGGCCGCAGTCGGCTGTCCACGACGGCCGCGAGCGCGTCGGTCATCCGCAGCAGCACCAGCCGGATCGACTCGGGGAGCGGCACACCGGCGGCGTCCGCCTCGGCCACCGCGGCCCAGCCCAGCTCCAGCACCAGCCCGTGGTACTCGGTGGCCAGCTCGCGGTTGAGGCCGGAGGCGAAGGTGTTGCTGCGCAGGTGCCGCTCCAGCGACCGCAGCGCGTCGGCCCGCCAGCGCGCCGAGGAGGGGAACCACGCGAACGCGCAGGCTGCGGCGAACCGGCCGGCGGCCTCGGCGACGATGTGGTTGTTCGCCGAGGAGCCCCGGCTGGGGAAGGCGGCCAGCCAGCGCTGGTGGTGCCAGATCTGGTTCAGCGCCACCGGGTTGTCCTCGAACAGCCCGGCCGCGTCCGGCCAGCCGTCGAGCAGCCGGCGGATCCACACCCAGGACAGCAGCCGGATGCCCAGCTCGATGCCGCTGGTCCAGTGCACGCCCCGCAGCGGGGGGTTGGCCGCCCACCACGACCGCAGATGCTCGGCCACGCGCTCGGCGTACCGCTCGTTCCCGGTGAGTGCGTAGGCGACGGCGAGCTGGGTGAGGTACTGGTGCCGGGACAGCTCCCAGATCTGCTTGATGTCGCCGACCACTTCCTCGTTCCGGTACGGCACGTCGAAGGCGTGGCCCCACGGGGCCCGGCGCCCGGTCCTCGGGTCGTACCGCCAGTCCGGGTCGGCCATGTCTTCGCGGGCCACCCCGAAGTACTCGGCGTGTCCGTCCATCAGCCGGTCCGCCTCGGCGATGAGCCGTTTCGCGGCGTCCGGTGGCACTGCGGTGAGCGTCCCGGCGGGCAGTGGCGCGGTGAACCGGGCGCCGGTCACACTCGGGCAGCGCGGCGGCGCCGACCGCCACCGCCGCCTGCGCACCGCGTCGCCCACCCGGCCGCCGACCTCGCCCGGCCCCATCCGGGACAGCCGCCGCAGGTACCAGCCCGGACTTCCCGAGCTCACAGTCATCGCGCCCCCGCCAACGTCACCGGAGCGCCGCCGGCCAGGGCGGTCCGCACGGCGAGAGTGGCCGCCGTGGTGGCGACCAGCGACTGGAGCGGCACCGGCATCGGTCCGCCGGTGCGCACGGCCTTGACGAACGCGGCCAGCTCGGCGTTCTGGCCCTTGTCCCGGGCCTTGCGCAGCCGCGAACTCACCCACCGGCCGCGGCGGCCGTCGTACACGGCGGCACGGACGAAGTCGTCGAGCCGCAGCGCACGGCCGTCCGCGACCAGGTCCAGCGTCTCCTTGGGGAAGCCGGCCGGGCCGGTCGTGACGTAGCTGACGGTGGCGGTGGACCCGTCCGGATAGCCCAGCACGATGTGCAGGTCCTCGTTGCCGGACGTGGCGCGCGCGTACACCGATATCGGGTCGGCCGCGAGCAGCCAGCTCACCGTGTCGATGAAGTGCCCGCCCTCGCCGGCGAACCGCGAGCCCTCGGTGCCCTGTTGCAGATACCAGCTGCCGTGCTCCAGCCGGCCCGCGTTGACCAGGTAGCGGACACTCGCCGGGCCGGTCCGGGCGCCGAACCGCTTTGCTGCCTCCTGCAGCAGCGGCGCGAACCGGCGGTTGAAGCCCACCTGCAGTCGGTCGTTGCCGGACTCCTCGACTGCCGCCAGCACGCCGGCCAGTTCGTCCTCGGTGAGCGCCAACGGCTTCTCCACGAACACCGCCTTGCCGGCCAGCAGTGCCCTTCGGGTCAGTTCGGCGTGCGAGCTGTGCCGGGTGACCACGAACACGGCGTCGATGGAGGGGTCGCCGAGCACGGCGTCCAGATCGGTGGTCGCCTGGCCGAAGCCGAACTTCCGCTGCGCGTTGGCGGCCGACAGCGCCGTCGTGGTGACGACTGTCGACAACTCCACGCCGTCGCGCTGTGCCAGGTGCGGCAGCAGCATCGACGTCGCGTAGTTCCCCGCGCCGACGAACGCGAGGCGCACCGGCGCCCTGAGGGGCCGTGCCGGAGTCGGCTTCGCCTTCACCGCGGGCACGGCCACCGCCGGGGCTGCCGCCTCCGCCGTCTGTCCGGGGTAGCTGAACAGCACAGCCACGGCCTTCAGATCGCCGTCCTTCAGTCGCTGGTACGTCTCGACGGCGTCATCGAAGGCGGCGATGTGGGAGACCAGGGGATCCACGTCGACGCTGCCGCGGGCGAGGAGATCGAGGAAGCACGCCAGGTTGCGGCGCTCGGTCCAGCGCACATAGCCGATCGGGTAGTCCCGCCCCTCCAGCTCGTACTCCGGGTCGTAGCGGCCGGGGCCGTAGCTGCGGGAGAAGCGGACGTCGAGCTCCTTCTCGTAGTACGCGTTCCACGGCAGGTCCAGGCGGCACTTGCCGATGTCGACGACCCGGCCCCGGTCCCGGCTCATCCGGGCGGCCAGCTCGACGGGCTGGTTGCCGGCGCCGCCGGCGGCCAGGTAGACGTGGTCCACGCCCAGGCCGCCGGTGAGTTCGGCGACGGCGGTCTCCACGGCAGCGGACGAGGGATCGCCGCAGGCCGCGGCGCCCATGCGCTCGGCGAGCTCGCAGCGCACCGGGTCGGGGTCGACCCCGACGACACGGACGCCCGAGGCGGTCAGCAGCTGCACCACCAACTGCCCGATCAGCCCGAGGCCGATGACCAGCGCCACGTCGCCGAGCTGTGGCTCGCCCCGGCGGACGCCCTGCAACGCGATCGACCCGACGGTGCCGAAGGCCGCGTGCCGCGGCGCGAGGCCGTCCGGCACCGGGGCGTAGAGGTTCTCGGGCACCCAGTTCAACTCGGCGTGTAGCGCGTGCTCGTTGCCGGCGCAGGCCACGAAGTCGCCGACCTTCACATCGTCGATCCCGGTGCCGACCTGCTCGACCACCCCGCACAGCGAGTAGCCCAGCGGCGTGTAGGAGTCCAGCTTGCCCATCACTTTGCGGTAGGTGGCGGGCACTCCGTTGGTGGCCACACTCTGCACGACCTTGGCCACCTGGTCAGGACGGGAGCGGGCCTTGCCCACCATCGACATACCGGCCTCGGAGACCTTCATCAGCTCGGTGCCGGTGGAGATCAGCGAGTAGGCGCTGCGGACCAGCACACCGCCCGGCTTGCATCCCGGCACCGGCACATCGAGCAGCGCCAGTTCACCGCTCTTGTAGTTCTGCACTACCTGTTTCACCCGAACTCCCCAGAAGTCGCGCCGCGATACCAGTACTCGAGGGTCAGCACATGCCACAGATGCTTGGAGTGGTCCCGCTGCCCGGCCGCGTCCTCGGCGACGAGCCGCGCCAGCGCGTCGCGGCGCAGGAACCCGGAGCGGACCAGCTCGCCGTCGTTCGCCACCTCGCGCACCAGCGGCGCCAGATCCCGGCTCATCCAGGCGCGCAGCGGGGCGCTGAACAGCCCCTTGGGCCGGTACACGATCTCCCGGGGCAGGATCGAGGAGGCCGCCTCCTTGAGGACGGCCTTTCCCTGTCGTCCGACGATCTTGCGCTCGCCGGGCACGGCGAACGCCGCCTCGACCACCTCGACATCCACGTACGGCACCCGCACCTCGGTCGAGGCGGCCATGCTGGAGCGGTCGGTGTACGCGAGGTTCAGGCCCGGCAGGAACATCCGGGCGTCGCCCAGGCACATGCGGTTGACGAAGTCGGCAGGGTCATCGAGGTCGTTGTCCTGGTAGATGTCCGCATGCTCGGTCAGCACGTCATCGACCGACCCGGCCAGGTCCGGATCGACCAGGGCGAGCAGCTCGCCCCGGTCGTACATGGTGTAGCTGCGCCGGAACGCGGTCTCCTCCGGGAGCTCGGCGAAGGAGAGGAACCGCTTCGCGAAGCGCACCGACCGGTACCCCCGGCGGGCCGTGGCGACCGGCAGCCGGTCCACGGCCTGGGACAGGCCGCGCCGCAGCGGCCGGGGGATGCGCTGGTAGCGCAGCGCCAGCAGGTTGGCCAGGTGCTTGCGGTACCCGGCGAACAGCTCGTCGGCACCCATCCCCGAGAGCATCACCTTGACCCCGGCCTCCCGGGCGGCCGAGCAGATCAGATATGTGTTGATCGCGGCGGGGTCGCCGATCGGCTCGTCCAGGTGGTACGTCATCCGCGGCAGCAGGTCGAGCACGTTCGGAGCGATCTCGATCTCCTGGAGGTCGACGCCGAACTGCTCGGCCACCCGCCGGGCATGGCGCAGGTCGTCCGGCATCGCCTCGAACTTGGCGTCCTCGGCACGGAATCCGATGGTGTAGGCGGAGATCCCGGGTTGGTGGCGGGCCGCCAGCGCGGTCAGATAGCTGGAGTCCAACCCCCCGGACAGGAAGGTCGCCACGGGTACGTCGGAGAGCAGGTGACGCCGGGTCGACTCCTCGACCAGGGCAGCGATGTCCGGCCGCTCGCCGGCCCGGGCCCGCTCCCGGCCCTCGGCGGCGACGTCCTTGAGGTTCCAGAACCGGCCGCGCTCCACCCGGCCGTCGGACCGGCACCGCAGCCAGCTTCCCGGCGGCAGCTTCTCCGCTTCGCGGAACGCGCACCGCGAGTCCGGCACCCAGTAGTACAGCAGTGAGGCCACCAGGGCCGCGTGGTCCACCTGCAACGACCCGCCGGTCACGGCGGCGAGCGCCTTGAGCTCGGAGGCGAACACCAGGCCCTCGCCGCGCCGGAGCAGGAACAGCGGCTTGATGCCGAGCTGGTCGCGGGCGAGCACCAGTTCACCGGTCCGCTCGTCGAAGATCCCGAAGGCGAACATGCCGCGCAGTCGGGGCAGGCAGTCCACGCCCCAGCGCCGCCAGGACTCCAGCAGCACTTCGGTGTCGGAGGTCCCGCGGAAGCGCACCCCGGCGGCTGCCAGTTCGGCACGCAGCTCGGGCGCGTTGTACAGCTCGCCGTTGTACGTCAGGACGAGGCCGCCCGAGGCCATCGGCTGGGCGCCGGTCCCGGACAGGTCGACGACGGCCAGCCGGCGGTGCCCGAGGTGCACTTCGCCGTAGCCGGCGGAGTGGCTGTAGCGGCCCACACCGTCCGGACCGCGATGGGCGAGGGTGTCGGTGAGCCGGTCGGCCACGACCTTCCCGTCCGGCCATCGGTACGCGCCTGCGATGCCACACATGTCCTACCGCGCCTCCTGGTCGTTGTCCGGAGCCCCTGCGGCCCACATCGGCAGCCGCTCCGGCTGCCGACGGCCCGCGCCGTTGTGCCCGGCCGACCGCTCGCTCCGGCCGCGGCGCAGCGCGGTGGTCGGCGCGTCCCACAGCGCGCCGTCGCTGCGGTCACCCGGATCGGGGTCGATCAGCACCACACCGATCACCGGAATGCGCTGGTCCGCGAGGTGCCGCGCCACGGTGTGCAGCCAGGCGGCGCTGCCGTGCCCGGCACGCACGACGAGCACGGTCCGGGTGCCGAGGTGCCGGAGGTCGACCCACGCCGTGCCGGGCGCGACCGAGCCGACGCCGAGCCGGCGCTCCTGAGGCGGCCCGGCGTCGGCTCGGTCGCCGCTGACCACGTCCGGGGCTCCCGACCGCCGGCGGCGGTGTGCGAGCTGTGTGCCGGGCAGACCGTCGATGATCACCACCGGCAGCTCCGGCGTCAGTTCCCCGGCGACATCCAGGGCGATCACGCTCGTGCCGCGCGGACAGCCCAGCTCCAGCAGCGACAGCGGTTCCGCGGAGCCGCGCACGGTACGGGCCAGGGTCGCGGTGAGCCTTGTCCGTGCCGCCCGCGTCCGTCGAAGCCGCCACAGCCTGCCCGGCCGCAGGGCCGCGCCGTGCAGCTCCGCGATGACCGAGGCGCCCAGGTTCGCCGCGATCTCCCGGCGCAGCACGGGACGGTCGGCCACCACCGCGCCGACCGCGGCCACCGCCAGCCCGAGGACGAGCCCGAGGAGGAGCCCGATCGCGGCGTTGGTGGCGGCGGCCCCGGGCAGGGAGTGCTGCACCGCGCGGGGGACGTCCACGATCTGCGTTCCGGCGATGATCCGGGGCGTGCCGGTGCGTGCCTCCGCGGCGCGCTGGTCGAACTCGGCGATCCGCGAGTTGAGCTCGGCCCGGCGGGCGAAGAGCGACTCGGTGCGCGCCGACGCCTTCGGATCCCTCTGGGCCGACGACCGGCCTCCGATCTCCTTGTTGACCTCGGCGAGTTCGTCCCGCATGCGGTCACGCTGGTCGAGCAGCGCCTTGGATTCGGCTTTCGCGGTCTGCCGCATCCGCCGCACATGGTCCGCGACGAAGGCATCGGCCAGCGCCTTGGCCCGGGCCACCGCTTCCACGTCGCTGTCACCGGTCACTTCGATCCGCAGCAGGTTGTTGGTCACGCCGGTGGCCCGGTAGTCCTGGAGGAAGTCCTCCGGGGTCTGCGGGGAGTCGAGGGACCGCAGGGCCTTTTCGGCGATCCGCGTGGTCCCCAGCAGTTCGACATCGGTGCGGATCAGCGTCCCGGTGTCGTTCGGCTGGTCCTCCTGGTGCGTGACCAGCACCTTGGTCACCGCGGTCGGCGAGGGCGGCAGCAGGACCGCCACCGCCACACCGACCAGCAGGCCCAGCAGCGCCAAGGAGCACCACAGGCGGCGGCGTCTGCGCACCGCCACCACCAGCGCCTGCAGGTCCAGCAGCGGAGTGCCGGCCGACGGCTGAGAAGCCTCGCTCGTCGTCACACCGAACCTCCCCTCACGGCGCCACCGACCGGGCTCGACGGCGTGGCGTGCCGCGGAGGACGGCCGACCGGACGCGTACGCGTGGGGTGGGCCCGGACCGCGCCGGCGACGACGACGCCGACGACCTCGTGCCCCGCGTCCGCACACGCCTCGGCGATGCCGGCGAGCTCCCCCGCGGTCCAGCAGTCCGCGCTGAGTACGACCAGGACACCGGACTCGGTGCCGCGGTCCGGCACCAGCGGGCGGAACACCGAAACTCCCACCAGCGACAGGGGGTGTTCCGTGCCCGAAGAGTTCCAGGAAGGATCGCTCTCGGCCTCGGCGACGAGCTGCCCGGCGGCCCGGCGGGCGATCTCGTCGCCGTCCGGTACGACAACCAGCAGCTGCCCGGCGGCCGGCAGCTGCTCCCGCAGGCGAGCGCACACCCGCCGGTAGCGGATCCGCCTGTCGGCCTCGTCGCCGGACATCCGCGGGGTCGGCAGGTGCCACCGGGTGTCGACGCCCAGCAGCCGGCGGATCCAGGCCCACAGGCCGCTGCCTTCGGGCCGGTGGGCGGGCCGTTCGTCAGGCACCTCGACGGTGCCCAGCAGCGCCGAGCCCAGCGCCGCGGCGATCTCCGGTTCGGTGCGCAGCCGGCGGCTCACCCGGGCGGCGGCGAGATGGCCGAGGACCGCGAGCAGGAAGAACAGCAGCGCCCCGGCGACGACGAGTTGCGTCCTGGTCGGCGGCGCCTCGCCGGTCGGCCGGGCCGCCGGCCCCATGACGACCATGCCGGCCTTGTTGGTCGCCGGGGCGGCGTCGTCCAGCTTCTTCATGGCCTCCTGCAGCGCGGTGCGCAGCTTTTCCAGCTCGGTGCGGGCCTGCACGCCCTCCACGGTCCGCCCCGGATCGGCCGCATCGGCCAGGTCGGTGATGCGGCGGTTGGTCTGCGCCACCTTCTGCCGCAGTGCCTCGGCCCCCGCCGCCGCGTCCGGGTCGGTGCTCTCGTCCGCGATCCGCGCGGCGAACGTGACGAATTGCTGGGCCACCCGGTCGGAGAGCTGCTGTGCGCGCTGCGGGGTGCCGGCCGTCCCCGAGATCTTGATGATGTTCCCGTCGGCTGTCCTGGCGCTCACCCGATCGCGCAGCTCGCCGCCGCCGACGCCCTTCCATCTGAGTGTGGCGGCCGCCCGGTCGACCACCGCCGAACTGGTCGCGATCTCCGCCTGGGTCAGCAGCTCGCGCTCCTCCCACTGCCCCGGCAGCAGTACCGATGCCGACGCCGTGTAACGCGGCGGGAACAGCGCCGAGGTGCCGTAGCCGACGAGCGCACCGATCACGGCGAGAACGGCGAGCAGCCGCCGGCGCCGACGGAGAATCCGCCCGATCGTGACCAGGCGTATCGTGTCATCGCTCAACGGCGCCGCCTCTTCCCTGTCGGGACGGGGTCGCCCGTCGACACCGGAGTGCGGCCACGGCAGGCGACGTCGTAGGCGGCGAGCAGCGACGCTTGCGAGTTCCGCCAGGAAAGCTGCCCGCTGATCCGCTCCTGGCCGATCTTGCCCATTCGGGCCCGCCGCTGCGGATCGTCCAGCAGCAGCGCGATGAGCCCGGCGAATTCGGCCTCATCGTCGGCGGACGCGTAGACGGCGGCGTCCCCGGCCGAGACTCGTGCCTCCTTCAGGTCGAACGAGACGATCGGCCGGCCCATCACCATGTACTCCAGGACCTTGTTCATGGTGGACAGGTCGTTGAGCGGATTGCGCGGATCGGGCGAGAGGCACACGTCAGCGGTGGACAGGTAGCGCACCAGATCGGCGTCCGGAACGCGCCCGGTGAACTCCACCTGCCCCGTGAGCCCGAGCCGCCCGGACAGCTCCACCATCGCGTCGAAGGTGTCGCCGCCGCCGACGAACACCGCGTGCCAGTCGGTCCTTTTGAACTCGTCGCGCAGCTTCGCCAGCGCCCGCAAGGCGTAGTCGACGCCGTCCTGCGGGCCCATGACCCCCAGGTAGCACAGCAGATGAGGCTTGCCGCGCTTCAACTCCGGCTCCGGCGGTACGGCGTGGAACCGGTCGATGTCGGGTGCGCTGCGCACCACGAAGACGTCCCCCGGCCGCCGCCCGCCGCGGCGCAGCGCGACATCGCGGTAGCTCTCGTTCGTGGCGAGCACCACGTCCGCGGCCCGGTAGGTCAGTCGTTCCAGCGCGCACACGGCGCGGTAGAGCAGGTCTGCGCCGCGGTCGAACCGGGAGAGATACAGCTCGGGTACCAGGTCGTGCTGGTCGAAGACGAACCGCGCGCCGCGCCGCTTGAGCCACAGCGCCGGCAGAAACAGCAGGTCGGGCGGGTTGCAGGCGTGGACCACGTCGACCGGGCCGATCCTGCGGGCCAGCCGGACCGTGTGCCACAGCGCCGATCTGTACTCCCGCAGATAGCCGGCCGGCCCTCCGGTGGCCGCGCGCAGCGGGTAGCGGTGGATCCGCACCCCGTCGATCTCCGCCTCCGGCTCCGTGTCCCGCTTCTCCCCCCGGGGACAGATGACGTGCACCGTCCAGCCCGCGTCGCGCAGCGTCGTGCACTCCTGCCACACCCGCCGGTCGAACGGCACCGACAGGTTCTCCACCAGGACCAGCGCGCGCCGGCCCGGCCCGTCGCCACCGGCTGTGCCGCCGGACGATATGTCACCAGGCAAGGCCCATGTACCCCTGTTCGGCCCGGCGCGTCTCGGCGTCGGGAAGGCGGACGAGATCGATGAGCAGCGGGCCGTCCCCATGGGGCAGCGCCGACAGCACGGCCGGGTCCCTGGTTCCGACCAGGCACACCTCCGCGTGTTCGAGCACTTCGCCGACGGAGTCCGCCAGCAGCTGCGCGAGGTGCGGCAGCCGGGTCTCGATGTACTCGCGGTTCGCGCCGAGCAGCCGGGAGAGGCTGACGTTGGCGTCGTAGATCCGCAGGTCGTAGCCCTTGCCGAAGAGCCGCTCGGCCAGTTCGACGAGCGGGCTCTCGCGGAGGTCGTCGGTGCCGGGCTTGAAGGACAGCCCGAACAGGCCCGCCCGGCGCTTGCCGGTGCGCTCGACCAACTCCACCGCGCGCTGCAGATGGTCGGAGTTGGAGGGCAGCACATGGGCGAGGATGGGCACCGAGACATCGGCCCGCTGCGCCGCGTGGACGAGGCTGCGCAGGTCCTTCGGCAGGCAGGAGCCACCGAAGGCGAAGCCGGGCCGCAGATAGGCGGGGCTGATGTTCAGCTTGCGGTCGGCCAGGAACACATCCATCACCTGGTGCGAGTCCACCCCGAGCGCCTGGCACACCGCGCCCAGCTCGTTCGCGAAGCCGATCTTGAGGCCGTGGAACGCGTTGTCCGCGTACTTGATCGCCTCGGCCGTCGGGACCGGCACCCGGAAGACCTCGCCGGGCAAGCCGTCGTACAGCGCCGCAACCGCGTCGCCGCTGCCCGGATCGAACTCGCCGATGACGGTCTTGGGCGGGTCGAAGAAGTCCCGCACGCTCGTGCCCTCGCGCAGGAACTCCGGGTTGACCACGACTCCGAAGTCCACCCCGGCCGTGCCGCCGACGTACTTCTCCAGGATCGGTACCAGCAGGTTCAGACAGGTGCCCGGGAGCATGGTGCTGCGGAACACGACGGTCTGCCGCCCGCCGCCCCCGCTGCGGTCCGCCAGAGCGGCGCCGATCTGCTCGGTGACCCGTTCCAGATACGTGGTGCACAGGCTTCCGTTGGGCTCCGAAGGCGTACCCACGCAGACCAGCGACACCTCGCTGCCCATGACCGCCTCGCGGACGTCACCGGTGGCGCGCAACGCTCCGGAGCGCACGACCTCGGCGATGAGCTCGCCGATCCGCTCCTCGACCACCGGGGCCTTGCCGTCGTTGACCAGGTCGACCTTCGCCTGGTTCACATCCACCCCGATGACCTCGTGCCCCAGACTGGCCAGGCACGCGGCCGACACGCAGCCCACGTAGCCGAGGCCCAAGACGCTGACCCTCATGACCCGTTCCTCCCCCCAGGCAGGCCCCTGCGGCCTGCGGTACATGCGCCGGCGGAACTGTCGAGCAACGAACCCCCGCGCATCAGTAGGCCCCCTGGCCACGAAGCACCACACGCAAGGTCTTCCACAAGATCACCGCGTCCAGGGCGAGCGACCAGTCCTCCACGTACCGCAGGTCCAGCCGGACGGCCTCCTCCCACGGCAGATCGCTGCGTCCGCTGATCTGCCACAGGCCGGTGAGCCCGGGCTTGACCAGCAGCCGACGCCGGATGTCCGGGCCGTACGCAGCCGATTCCTCCGGCAGCGGAGGCCGCGGACCGACGAGCGACATCGATCCGGTGAGTACGTTGAAAAGCTGCGGGAGTTCGTCGATCGAGTGCCGCCGCAGCACCGCTCCTATCCGGGTCACCCGCGGATCCCGGCGGAGCTTGAACAGCAGCCCGGCGCCCTCGTTGCGATCGGCCAGCTCGGCACGTGCCCGGTCGGCCCCGGCGACCATGGTGCGGAACTTGAGGATGGTGAACTCGCGGCCCTCCTTGCCGACCCTGCGCTGTCGGTAGAACGCCCCACCCCGGCTGTCCGCCAGCACGAGCAGTCCGACGAGCACCATCAGCGGCGCGAACAGCATCAGCAACAGCACCGCGCCCATCCGGTCGACGGCCTCCTTGACCGCGCGGCGGGCCCCGGTGAAGGTCGGCATGCTGACCCGCAGCAGCGGTATCCCGAGCACCGCGTCGACGTGCAGCCGGGGGCCGGCCACCTCCATCAGTACGGGGGCCACGACCATCTCGGCGTCGCTGCCCTCGAGGTCCCAGGCCAGCCGCTGCAGTTGGTCCGGTGACCAGTGCGGATCCGGTGTGACCGCGACAACGCGGTAGCCGTCCCGACGGACATGGCCTGCGACGTCGGCCAGCCGGCCGACGACCGGCACCCCGTCCAGGTGGTCACCGTCGAGCCCGAGACCGTCCGGCGTGCACACCGCCTCCACCCGCCAGCCGAGGTGCGGGAACTTACGGACCCGGGTGATCAGGTCGCGCACGGTGGCCGGACTCCCGGCCGCGAGCACCGGCCGCAGGCACTTTCCCTCCGTCCGCTGCTTGTGCAGCGAGAGACGCAGCAGATACCGCGCGGTCATGGTGACGAGCGCGATCGCGGGGATCGCCACGAAGATCCAGAGCTTGATGTTGCGCGAGGTGAGGGCTATCCCGCCGAGCGCCAGTACGACGGCCGCCGTGAACAGCGAGCGTCCGAGCCGGCGGAACTCCTCGGCGCCCTCACCGAGCACGGCCGGAGCCCACGCGCGGCTCACCGCAAGCGCTCCCAGCACCAGCAGCTCGGTGCCGAATGCGAGAATGCCCCACTTCTCGTGCCAGTTGGCCGCGTCCCGGGCCCCGAAGAAGATGCCGATCGCCGCCACCACGAAGGCGGTGGCCACGGTATCGCTCGCGATCACGGTACGGCGGTACCGCGGCTCCCAATCGATCGCGGGCCGACTGATTGCCCCGTTCGCCAGACGCTCACGCGCCGACGGAAACGGGTCGACTAATTCGCCCTGCCGCACAGGACCCCCCAGGTCACCAGTGGTTCGACGTATTCGCCCAACACTGTTCCTCCGGGAGGCCCCCGCCCCCCGCGCCGCGCTGTTCCTCACCTGCAAGGCCTCCGCCCCCGCGAATGGCCTCAGGCTGTTGCAGTAGTGCGTGACCACACTCCGCCGGGCGGCAGGACTCGTATGTCCTGCCCAACCGTCGAGGTGCCTGGAACTCGTCGAACCTCGGGTGCTCCCCGCCCCCGGGACCCCGGCTCGGGATCCAAGAATCGAGCACCCCTGGATCTGGCGCCAGAGATGGGATTACTGGCTTTTCGCAGCGCTTGACCTATAGATCAGCATTTGTCGCCTCGTGTCCAAACATGCGAAGCACGGTCAATGTAGACCATCGGGGCCCGCCTGCAGAGGGGTTGTGTGCAATTCGTGCTCAAGCTCTGGAGCCGCCCCCACCGAGCGATGCACGCCCACGAGCGCCTCGATGACGAAGACGCCCCTCGTGACCTGTGAGGACGAACGTTCTCCAGGATGCGACAGGGGGTGGCCCGGGGCGTTCCGCCACCGCCAGTCGGGCCGGGCACGAACAGGCGGGCGGAGGAGTCGTCCGGGAGGCGGGGGCGTCAGGGCGTCCA